>JBGTRP010000346.1:0-7542 GCA_041940685.1 Acanthopleuribacteraceae bacterium | reverse complement strand
TGACAAGCGGGAAATTGGGCAGCACCTCGACCAGAAGTCCGGATTTCAAACTCTCATGGGCATTCCAAACGGACTTTATTCCAATCCCCATTCCCTGCTGGATCATAACCCGCATCGCCTCGCCATCGTTGACCTTACAAGTGGTCGGAGCGCGAAAGACCTGTCCGTTTTCGAACCTCCACTTCTGGCTACCCGCGAGGATCACGCAATGATGCGCCGCGAGATCATCCGGCGTCGCGGGAGAGCCGTGCAGCCTTAGATAGGATGGAGAGGCAACGAGAAGGCGCCGATCGGATGCCAACTTCCGCGCCACCAAGCCGCAATCTTTTAACGCCGCATTTCGGATCATGAGATCATAAGCGCCCTCGACAACGTCGAGGACTTCGTCCGATAGCCGTAAGTCAAGGCTGACCAGGGGTTGACGTGCTTGAAAGGCAGCCATGGCAGGAATGATATGCATGCGCCCGAAGGAGCCAGGCATCGTCATTCGCAACAAACCCCGTGCTCGACGACCATGGCCACTTACCGTGCGTAACCCCGTTTCCAATGTCTCCATCGATTGTTGCGCAAAGGGCAGGAAGGCCGCGCCATCTGTTGTCAGCGATACGGCTCGGGTCGTCCTGTTGAACAAACGAAACCCAACTTTTTCCTCGAGCTTGGCCAGGCGGGCGCTCGCGCTGGCGGGCGAGAGCGACAGGTCCCGCGCAGCCGCCGAGACCGCGCCAAGTTCTGCAACTCTTAGGAACAAGCGAAGCGACAAAACATCCATTTATCAAAAATATACGAATTGTCATTTCTCTACAATCCAGATTGTCAATAATTTTCGAAGTATTATACTTGTATCAGATCGGGTTGCGAGTCGAAGCAATGGAAGTCAACCGAATTTAGACCCCCCGAAATCGGGCGTCGCCAAAGGTACGCCGAACCTATTTAGGAGGAACCAACGATGACCTACTACTCTGTTTTAGCCGTTACCCCCACCACCGAGGAATGGATTCCGGACTATATCGGCCCCGCGAGCGCACTCGTCTTCCGGTACGGCGGCAAGTATCTCGCCCGGACTTCCAGCCATGAACGCCTGGAAGGCAACGGGGAAGGCGCCGCACTGCGAATCATCATCGAGTGGCCCACGAAGGACGCCGCGCTGGGATTTATGAACGACCCCGCTTATGCGCCTCATCTCAAGGCCCGAATCGCCGGATCGGACAGCCACCATTTCCTCATAGAAGGCAAAGACGACCTCGGGGGAAGGGGCTAAGCGCCACGGATCGTTCTGACTGGACTTTTTGGAAAAGGAGCACTGCCGTGAAAAAAACCATTTTGGTGACCGGTTCGACGGATGGCATCGGCCTGGAAACGGCGAAAATGCTGGCCTCGCTGGGCCACCAGGTTCTGCCGCACGGTCGCAACCCGTCAAAACTGGAAACAGCGAAGAAGGCGCTCTCCGCGCTGTCGGGCGATGCATGTATTGAAGGCTACCAGGCTGACCTGTCAGTCATGGCGGAGGTGGAGGAACTGGCGGTTGCGGTCGCCAACAGGCACTCCAGGCTCGATGTCCTGATCAACAATGCGGGCGTTTATAGCGGGCCGAACCCTGTCACAAAGGATGAGCTCGACCCGCGCTTTGCCGTCAATACGATCGCCCCTTATCTCTTGACGCTCCGACTGTTGCCACTGCTCGGGACGTCGGGTCGAGTGGTCAACCTTTCTTCAGCCGCGCAGTCGCCGGTTGATCCGAGAGCGCTTGCCGGCAAGGTCCGCCTGTCCGACGGCGCGGCTTATGCCCAAAGCAAACTGGCGCTCACCATGTGGTCTCGCCGCATGGGCCTCTCACTCGCGAAAACTGGCCCCGCCATGATTGCCGTGAATCCCGGGTCGATGCTCGGCACCAAAATGGTGAGGCGGGCTTTCGGAGTGAGTGGCGGCGATATCCGAAAAGGCGCGGAAATACTTCGCCGTGCGGCCTTGGACGGTGAATTCGCGGCAGCTTCCGGCCAGTATTTTGACAACGACTCAGGTCGGTTCGCCGCGCCACATCCCGATGCGCTCGATCCACGGAAATGCGAGGAGGTCGTACGGGTTATCGAGAGGGTTTTGGAAAGGTCGGCCGCGAAAGGGACGGGAGATGGCCTGGCCCCGGGTTCGCCAACTCTAAATCCACGTTCTCACGTATTTCCAGCTGACGATTGAAGATGGCCTGATCCCAAGTTTCCTCCACTCTGAATCAAGGAAAAGTGAGGGGGACCTTCTCAAAGCAAAACGCGCCTTCGATTGTGGGCGACAAATGACGACGGGGCGTCGTTGACTTTTCTTTCACGGGTGTAGTATGTTTTCCTCATCGAGATAAATTGACTTTTCCAGCAGAATTGTCTTCCTGAAAAAGGTTGTGGCTTTCATGAACTCAGGAACCTCACCATAACCAAGGGTTTGAGGGCGAGTCAGGGGGTCTTCCGTGAGTCCAAAATTGGAAACCGTCACCGGGTCCAACCCATTTCCCGGCCGCCCGATGATCTATCACCCTTTGATCCAAAACCTAGAGTTGGAAAAAACCTACGGCCATCACGCGTTGGTCAACCTTGGGGAGACATCCGGCTTGTTCGAGAAGGAGCCGCTCAAGGGCAAGGGTTCGCCTTCCAAAGCGCTGATCTCCCTGGGCGGTTTTGCCGATCGCAACCTGGGGCCGCCGGACAGGACGGTTAAAATCTCTAAAAAGAGAACCCTGAAGGAGTGGTACGGCTGGCGCTGGAAGCAGACCCTGCCGCGGGATTGTTGCGGCGAGGAGGAGTGGCGGGAAATCGAGCGGCTGGAAAAGCGCCACGAGCGCCGCAGGGCGGTCGGGACCAAGATTACCGGTCTCTGGACCCAGATCAAGTCGCGAAAGCTGGCGATCAGCACCCTGTTGGCATTGGGTTTCGGGATCGCGGCGGCGAAGCATTTCAGGCCGGCGGAAATGTGGAAGGTGCTGTTGGCGGAGGGTCCCGGCGCCGCGTTGTACTGGCTGGCCGATCCACGTACTAATCAGGAGAAGTTCGCCAAGGCCTGGAATCTCTATCTTCGGGGTGACCTGGCGGAGGCTGCGGCCGAAAACGAGCCGCTTTTGAAATTAAAAGTGGAATCCAAGACCAAGGGCGACGCCTTTTATTTGGCAGGTATCTTGGCCGCCAGGAAGTTTCTACCGGAGACCATGGATTATTTCTCCCAAGCATTGGATATTTATGAAGAGCGGAAGGCTTTTAACAGCCTTTATAACGTCCATCTCACCATTGCCAATTATTATTTGGTGCAAGAGGATATCTCCCTCGCGCGGAGCTATTTGAAAAAGGCGGATCAGATTCCAGCCACCAGGCCCAACCTCGGTTATTATTTTGAAGTGCTTTCGGACTATTATTTCAAGTCAGGTCAGTACTTTGATGCACTGGCTTCGGCTCAGTATAGTTTAGATTTCTACCATGGCCAAAATATCCACGCCGTCGCAAAAATGCAAATAGCCGTTGGTTTTTATCGGGCATTGACCGGAGATTATGTTGGAGGCTTGGAAAGCTCACTGGAAGCAGAGCTTACTATGCGAAGGCTGGGCGAGAATGTCCTGTTCTTTTTCAATAAGGTCAATTTTTACTTGTTGTCGAAATGTGGCGGCCAAAACAGTACACCTTATGTCAAGTTAATTTCAGAGAAAATCACAAAGTTAAATGATGAGGTTCTAAAAGAGAAGTTAAGATTTGCACAAGAGTTCCCCTGCCCAGAAGTTACGGGTGACGACACTGGCCTTCTTCCTCCCGATCAGGCAGAAGATCACTCTCCCCCACCTCCGCCGCCTGATTAAGGATGATCAAACAAAACCGATGGTTTCTTTGATTCTCCATGCAGAAGTCAAATGGCCTGGCCCCAATAGCTCCGGTCGATTATTTTTCCTTATCAAAAGGGAACCCGCCGCAGCCCTCCGGGTAAAAAGTCCCGACTGGAGGCCCGGAGAATGGGCTTGCCACATCCTATTTTGCAGCTTCCTCATTGCTTTGACCTCGCCAACGCAGAAAGGAGTGGCCGACCGTTCGGAGGGCGCCCGGGGTTTGAGGACGGCGCTTTCAATTCCTTGGATTCGGAATATTGATCCAAGGCAACAAAAACCAAGGATTTGAAGAATTGAGGCCTTTTTTAAAGCGCTCGAGGTAGGCACGACAACTTTTTACAATTCCATGGCGACTACCATTTCCCGCGCCCTTCTGCACGTGCCTCGCACCGGGGAAACGAGGCCTCGCCAAGGTTTTTCGGAAGGGATGCGAAATTTCATGGGGCCAGATTCGGATAGAGACAGTTCCATAAATATTGGCCGCGGCCAACATTTTCCCGCCGGACAATAAAAGTTGGCACCATATATGCTCTACCTTAGCTCGACAAAAAAGGCGCCATGTATGGTGGAAACCCGGGCAACGATACTCCTTTACCCGGAGACTCTCATACTATTCCAGTCGTTGCCGGCATGGCTCCTTTTTTATTCCTCATATGAAGGCGCATGAATATTTCGTGCAAAAGTACTCGTGCGCCTTAGATTAAAAAAACGCTTAAAAAAAACGCATGGAAGACCTTTCATGTTCATGGAAGTAAGCACCCGTGCGCAATGATGAGCGTTACTATTGTTCATTGCGATAAGGAGTAAATTGTGAGCAATCAAAGAAAGCGAACTTCTCCATTTCTGCTTTTCGTACTGGCGCTGTTGGGGTCGGCTTCCGCCCTCGCTCAGAGCTATAAGGGTTCGGTGTTCATCACCGTGACCGACGCCAGCGGCGGCTCGTTGCCCGGAGCGGTAACCACCCTGAGCGCCAGTACCTTCAGCAGATCCTTCGTCACCGACGCCAACGGCATCGCCCGCTATGTCGGACTCACCCCGGATGTCTACGAGCTCAAGGTCGTCATGACCGGCTTCGACACGGTTGTGCGTCCCGAAATCTATGTGGATACGGGCGCCAACGTGAAGCTGAGCATCCAAATGCAGCCGGCCACCCAGACCGAACAGATCGTGGTCGTGGCGGAAACGCCTCTGATGGATACCCGCAAGGTGGGCACCGGCGTCACCCTGTCCACGCAAGAGCTGGAACAGATTCCCACCTCCCGTGACCCCTGGGCGATTCTGGATACGGTGCCCGGCATTCAGAGCGACCGCATCAACCTGGGCGGCAATGAGAGCGGGCAGCAGTCCACTTTCGTTTCCAAGGGCGATGACGGCGACAACACGACCTGGGTGATCGACGGTGTGGATTTCACTGATTTCGCGGCCGAGGGCGCCTCCTCTTCCTATTTGGATTTCGGCAGCTTCTCCCAGATCGGCTTCAATACAGGCGGTTCGGATGTCAGTAACGGCTCCGCGGGCGCCGTATTGAACTTCGTGACCAAACAGGGCTCCAACGACCATACCGGCAGCATGCGCCTTCTGTGGGCGGACCAGGATTTTTCGTCCAAAAATGTCGGTCCGGACCCGGTCGATGGGGTGATTCGCCAAAATTCGGTGGTGGAATCCTTTGAGAAGGGTTTCGAAATTGGCGGGCCCATTATCAAAGACCGCCTGTGGTACTGGGGCGCTTTCAATCAGAACACGATCGATAACCTCACCCGCTCCGGTCAGCGGGACAAGACCAATCTGGAAAATACCAGTTTGAAAATCCACGGCGACATCACGCCGACCACTCGCGGCGCCGTCTTTTACACCAACGGCGCCAAGCTGAAAGATGGCCGCGGCGCCGGACCTACCCGGGCCCCGGAAACCACCTGGGACCAAGACGGCCCCACGCCCATCTACAAGTATGAAATCAGCCAGTTGATCGGCGCCTCCACCGAGGTGCAGCTCATCTACGGCCGCGTGGACGGCGGCTTCGCGCTGCGGCCCAAGGCCGATCCCAACACGATCCAAGGCCTTTACGACGAGGCCGCGGGAACCTGGCGCAACACCTACTACACCTTCGGCTCCCAAAGGCCGCAACGCAACTACACGGCCAAGGGCACGACCTTCCTGGATGTAGCCGGAACCGATCATGAGTTCGATTACGGTTTTCAATACCAGGAGGCCGAGGCCAACACGGCTGGCGGCTGGGGCACCGAGCAGAATATCTGGGTAGATGACTACTCGGCGGTCGGCGGGACTTCCTACTTCTACGCCTATCGCGACGGGGTCACCGTTCGGGAAATTGAATCCAGTTCCGCTTGGCTTCAGGACACCCTGACCGCAGGAGACTGGACCATCAAGGGCGGCCTGCGCTACAACCAGTCCGAGGGCAACAACCTCGGCGGTCAAGTGGCGGCCAATCCTTACTTCCCAGAAGCGCTTCCCGCGCTGGACTACAATGGCGACACCCCCGGTTTCGAGTGGAGCACCATTTCGCCCAGTATCGGCGCTACCTACACCTTCGGCAACGACAACCAATACCTGGTACGCGGCAGCTATCGCCGCTACTACGACAACATCTCCACCAATGAGATCGATTTCGTCAATCCGGTTTCCTCAAGCCGCATCAAGGGATTCTGGAACGATCTCAACGGCGACAAACAATTTCAGACGGGCGAGGGCAGCTTCCCCGATCCCGACGATCCCTACAGTCTGGCCACGCGCAACGTGAACCGCGACAACCCGAACCTGGCCGTTTCCCAAGACCTCGTGGATCCCAATCTCGAGCCTCCCGAGGTCGACGAGTTTATTCTCGGCGGCGAATGGTCCATTACGCCGGGCTTCACCCTGGGCGCTACCTATACCCATCGTGAGCGCAGTAACGAATTGTGGAGCGCGCTTCAGGGCGGCATCACCAGCGCCGACTATGAGATCATCGGTCGGATTCAGGGCATCAACCCCCTCACCGGCGAAGCCTATGACGAACCCGTCTACGGGCTGAATGCCGCGGGTGACGCCAAGAACCCCAACCGCGCAAACATCCTGACCAACCGACCCGACTACGAGGAAATTTATGACGGGTTCGAGCTCACGCTCACCAAACGGCTCGCGAACCGTTGGATGCTGCGCGGCTACGTGGCGCTGCAGGACTGGACCCACAACGTGGGGCCGGGCGCCCTGCAAAACCCGACCCTGGATCAGACGCGCCTGCTGGATGACGGCGGGGACATGATCGTGCAAGCGGCTGGATCCGGTCCCAAGGCCGATGTATTCGTGGGTTCCGCCAGTTGGTCGGCCAACATCAACGGCCTGGTGCAACTGCCCTGGGATGTCAACGTATCGGCAAACGTGTTCGCCCGCGAGGGTTACACGGCGCCGATGTTCGCTTCCCACAACTTCACCGATGCCGGCGGTCAAGCGCCCTCGGTAACCAATGTCTCCATCGCCTCCCTGGATACGCTACGCATGGACGACATCCTCAACGTCAACATGAAGCTGGCCAAGGTGTTTACCCTGGGTTCGACCAAGGTAGATCTGGCCGTGGAAGTCTTCAATGTGCTGAACGATGACGCCGTGCTTCAGGTCCAGCGGCGGGCCGCCACTTCCGCTGGCGCAACCGCGGACGCGACCTTCGGCCGCATCAACGAAACGCTGTCGCCCAGATTGGG
>JBGTRP010000345.1:0-7554 GCA_041940685.1 Acanthopleuribacteraceae bacterium | reverse complement strand
CGCGGGGGATTTTGATTGGGGATCCGGCTATTGGACCGGGGCTTCGGGAAGCGGTCCAAAACATGGGCGAAGGGGTTGTGGGCGCAAAGCCTCCCTGCCCAGCCATGGGAAAATGTTTCCAACGTTTGCCCCTCCATCGGCGCCGGGCTTCCGAGGATCAAGACATGATCATAGGTTCCAGGCGTGCTTACTCCCGCGAACAGCTCGCGCGGATGATCGAATAAATGATCCTCACCGGGCCTTAGGATCAGGGTGGCGCCCTGATAGGGCAAATCGAAGACCAAGCCGTCGGAGGAAATCACGAAGCCAGTCACATAAAGGGGAGCCGGCGCATCGGGCGTCAAGGAAACGCGAATGCGCCAGGGATAGCCTTCGGGCAGCAACCTCAGGGGTGGGCTGCTTTTCGCCAGTAGAGAATCGAAGGCTTGGCGTCCCTTCTCCGCGACAATCTCAATGGTCAGCGCCTGGGCCGAAACGGGACTTCGCCCTTCGGAGCCTCGCGTTGGAGGCGGAAAGATGCGCAATTCCGCTCCGGGGCTCCAACCCGGCAGAGGCAACCCGCTTGGAATGATCCGCTGACTCCTGTCGCCATATTGCTCGGAACAAACCTCCACCGCGCTCCAGCAACGGGGCTGAACAGGCTTTTGCTTGGAAAATACGGGTTTGTCGACCGGCCCCTCAAATCGGGGAGGTTGGTAACCATCGACCGCGAGGTATTGTCGCAACCTGCGTTCAAGCAGAGCATAGGTAGGGGGTCGGTCTTCGATTTGAGACATCGCCCTAAAAAATGCCTGGCTGAACACGCCTCCGCGAGCGGTGTCATAGGCAGCCGAGCCATCCATGGCGGAACGGATGAACACGGCCTCGGGCATGCTGGCGGGGTTGTAGCTGAGATCGGATTGCTCCCAACCGCCCCCGTCTCCCTTCGAATCCTTCCCATTTGGGGCGGCCCCAATTTCCCCGGTGCTCGGCTCGCGGAAGCTGCCGGAAAACCGCGGCGTCCGAGGCCCGCCGCGCACCATGGAACCCGAGTGGCAGGCATCCAGAATCACGGTAATTTCACGGGTCTTCTCATACAATTTTTGTAGCAGCAGGTTGAGCTCATCGTCCAATAAATGACGGGCCCCGCTTTTGCGGGAGTCATGAAACAGAAGTGTTTCATCGATTCCGTCGGCTTCATCGTCGTTGAGGTCCACGAATTGGGAGCCATGCCCCGCGAACACGAGCACCACCGGGTCTCCCGCTTGCGCCCTTTCGATCAGCCCCTTCTCGAAGGCCTCCAAGAAACGCGAACGCGTGGCCCGTTCATCGATTAACAGCGTAATGTTTTCCGCGGGGAAACCATAACCTCCAGGACCGCTCAACAGGCTTGCATAGTTCCTGGCGTCCTTGACCGCGCCTAACAAATTTTCGATGCCCGGATCGCTGTATCGGTTGATTCCCACGATCAAGGCAAGCGGCCGTCTGCCGCCGACAATGGTAGCCGGCCCAAAAGCCGACGGATCATCATCAGCGGCTCGAACCGGGAGCGGCAGAACAGCCAAAACCAAAAGGCAAAACAGAAGCCCGGCGCCGCAAAGCCTCGCGGCCTCGACGACTGATGATCTCAGGAGCCCCCGGACTTTTTGAAAAGCCAAATCCATAATGCTCAGAAACCAGGTCACCAAGGACCGATGAAAAAAGCGCCCTTTCGCGGCCCCGCTGCTTTCCCATGGGGACAGCGACGAGGACAACCGACCGGACCGGCCGAATGGTTTTTCGCTCCACCGGAAGCCCTGCTCCCGGCAAACTGGAAATCGATCTCATCTAGGATAAACATGGGCTCTCCTCGGAATGGTTTTCAACACCACCCGCTCTAGCAAGTTGGCGGCCAACAAATTTTAGGTTTGGCGGCATTTTGCAATGCCAAGCCGATAATTTTCAGATACCAGAGTCCCGACATAGGAAGTATTCCAGCTTGTCCGTGGCGCCTTGTCTCTTGGGACGCATTGGAGACTCCCGGCAGGGTTGTCTTTGGCCAGCGGCGAACGGCCGGGAGACATCCCATTAGAATTACATGTGTTGGTCGGGCTCCAAAAAACTCAGGTTAGACACAATTTTGGCCTTTTTTTAGAGCGGGTGACTTAAATCGGGTCAATTTGGCACTATCCAATTTATACAAACCTTTGAAAGGAAACCCGGACCATGAAATTCCTCAATATGTTACGCCGTCTGCTCAAGGGAGGGGGCAATCAAACCAAACAAGACGCCCGGTTCTACGAGTTGATGGAATCACACGCTCCTTGGGTCTGGGCCAATATCATCAAACGAGGCGTTCCAGCCAAAGATGCCGAAGACGTTTTCCAAAACATCTGTATCGCCTTTGCCGATCATGTTCGTCGAGGGAACATCCAAAACCCGCCGGCCCTGCTCAGCGTATTGGCCCGCAACAAAATTAACGATTATTGGAAAAAACATGGGGGGAACGCGCGTAGAGAGGCGCCCCTGGTCGGGAAAGACGAATCTTCATGCGTGCTACCCGCGCCTTGCTCGGACATGGGTTCGCCCATGAATTTTTATCAGATTCTCGAAATCGCGGGCCTCAACGAGGAAATGAAAAACTACCTCGAGCTTCGCTTCATCCTTGGATTGACATATCGAGAGATCGGCGAGGCCTACCAAATTTCAGAAAAAACCATCCAAAGCCGCATCAGAAAAGCCTTGAATAACATCAAAAAAGTTTTATTTTAGAGGTGGAAAACCGACATGAGCGAGTTGAAGAAAGATCCAATCACCGACCTACTGCAAGTGAAAAAACCCGAGGAGATACTTCACCAAGAAGCAGCTATGCTGGACGAACGGAGTAGGAAGTTTTTGAAGGAGCGTATTAAAAACCCCGGCATTGAAGATTTCATGCGCGAAAGCGCGCGCTACACCCGTGACGCCCTGGAACGGGTACCCAAGGTCACGGACTTGAAAGCTCATGAGCCCTCTCGCAATCCCTTGTTGACCATTTTCCTGGGAACCACAAGGGTGCCGAACTTCGCATTGGCGATTGGCGTCTCCTTGTTTTTGCCCCTGGTCTTGCTGCTGTCGCCCCGGTCGGACCCATTCGATCGCATTTCGCCGAGAGGAGAGCTGCTGACGCGGATTACCGATATTTCAGGAGTGGAACAGGTAAATCGAGAACTGTCCGGGGCTCTGAAGAAGCGCGGCATTTTCCTTTTTGAAGAGGCGGAAAAGATCCTTGTTCTCAGAGAAAAGACAGGCTTTCCCAACCTCGAGCTCCTAAAATTTTACGAGGACGCGCTCTCCGAATTCAGCCAAGCCTACCAATTGGTTAAAGATCCTGAAGTGAAAGATTATTTGCTGGAGACAAAAAAAAGGATCGAAGCCCTGCTCGACTGAGAGCGGCCCTCGAAACCAAAACGGAAGAAACCCCGTGGCCTGACCACTTTCCCGCCATGCGGTGGACGGCGATTCACGCCATTTTCCAGGGGAAACCACGCCTGATCCGAGAGCTGGCCAAGCCTACTGGAACCCGATGTAGCAGCAATCAATTGGGCTCCAAGGGCATGATCGCGAACCTGCTTAATTTGTGGAATCACGCTGAGTTTCCCCATGATTCCAAACGCGCAACCTGCGCCTTAAAAATTTTTTTTTGAACATTTTCAAGTGTTTTTGTCCCATTTGGAGACAGTACACATAGAAGGCGCGGGAAAACATCATCCGTTTTTCCGCCTGAGGCTCCGGAACCTCCTTCCGTACGCAATGGCTCGGCCGAGGCCGAACCGAGCGTGCGACGGCCCCCTCTTGGGGTCTGATTATTTTCATTTGGAGGTCCCCATGGCTCACCTTAGGTTCATGCACCTGAAAAAAAAGGTGCGCAAACTGTTATTTTGGACCATTTTCCTTCCTTGGCTCTGCCTTTCGTTCAATTGCGAGCAGACGGATGCCATAAAAATGCGATTAAAACCATCGGAAACGAAAGACGCCGGTCCCTCACTGCCGACCCCGGGTCTCATCGCTGACGGCACGGGGCCTTCCTCTCCCCCGGAGGGCGAGGAACCGCCCCAGCCGCCCAACTAAAGCCCGCCAAAAAAACCATTTTTCGGAACCACGAAACCGTACGAAGGAGAAACACTAAGGCAATTTAATTGCAACTAATTAACGCGAGTTCTTTTGTATTGTTTTCGTGGCCACAGTGGTTAATTTTGAAGTTTCTGGTTGGGCTCCAAACCAGCCAGTTTCTATAAAAAGCCAACCGCCGAAGAGGGATTAAAAATCGGGCGCCATGCGAGGCCCGAGAAATTTCATTGCTATTGACTCCATTCCTATCCAAAGCCGGCATCCCCCTCTTCGGCGGTAGTTGCGCCCATTCTCCACACCCTCTCTCGCCCGAATTGCATGATATGAGGAAACCATCAGGGCAGAAAAAAATCCAACGCCACCCCAACTTAAGTCGGGGTGATTCCCGGCCAGGCAACATCGGGATGAATCGCGTGGAAAGCCGGTGGGTTTTCGCGCTTAGGAGCTTTCTTTTCTGGAGAGCACGGCATCCATATCCGCGAAAAAACCGGGATAGGTTTTGGCAACACAGTCCGCATCCCGGATACGGACATCGCCATGGGCCAGGCCCAACAGCGTAAAAACCATGGCCATGCGGTGATCTTCCTCGGGATCAAGCGTGGCGGCGCGCGCTCGCGGCGAGGAATGGATGCGCATCCAATCCTCACCGGACTCCATCTTCAGGCCCAGGTCGTCGAAGGCCCTTTGCAGGGTGGCGATGCGGTCGCATTCCTTGATGCGCATATTGCCGATGTTGCGGATGGTCGTGGGCGAATCCGCGCGGGTAGCCACCACGGCCAGGGTGGGCGCCACATCGCTCATGCTGTTCATATCCACATCGACGCCGTGCAGCGGCGCCGCTCGAACGGTGACGCCCGCCCGCTCCCGCGTCACCTCGGCCCCCATGTCCCTCAGGATCGAAAGCAGGCCGAAATCGCCTTGGCAACTCGTCTCGGGCACATTCTCCACCCGTATCGCGCCACCCACCATCAGCGCCAAGGCAAACCAGTAGGAAGCGGTCGAGGCGTCCGACTCCACATGAACCGTCCCGGGCCTATACGACCGGCTCCCCTCAATGCGGAGTTCGCGCAAATCCGGACGATGGGCCACGCGTACGCCAAAACGGGCGAGACAATCCAAGGTCATGGCCACATAGGTGTGACTGACCAACTCGCCCGATATGCGGATTCTCGCGTTTCCCTTAGCCCGGGGCAGGGCCATCAGGAGGCCCGAGAGATACTGAGAACTGGAATCGCCCTTGATGGTGACGGGTCCCGGCCGCATGGGCCCCCGCAAGCGAAGCGGCGGGTAGCCGGTCCGGCCCTTATAGCGCACCTGAACGCCCAGTTGGCGCAGGCCCTCGACCAGGTCGCCGATCGGCCGCGCCAACATGCGCGCGTTTCCGGTCAACGTGGATTCGAAGGATTGGAGCGCCAGCGCCGGGGCCAGGAAACGCATGGCCGTGCCGGCATTGCCCACGAACAAGGCCTCGCCTGGGTCCCGCCAAGCTTGGGGGGGCTGGACGATCCAAACGCCCTCCCGCTGGTCGACGGCGACGCCCAACTTATCGAGCGCGGCGAGCATATAGGCCGTATCCTCGCTCTGCAGCGGATTGCACAATCGGCAAGGACCCTCGGCCAATGCGCTCAGCAGCAGAAAGCGGTTGGTGAGGCTTTTGGAACCGGGTACGCGCACCTCATGATCCACGGGCCCGGCCGCACTGACCAGGACCTCGCCGCCCTCATGTTGGAATACGGATGCCGCGGTCATGGGAAGAGGTCAGATCTTCTTGAGGATCAGCGCGCCGTTGGTTCCGCCGAAACCGAAGGAGTTCGAAAGCGCAATCTTGATGTCCGCCTGCCGGGCCGCGCCCTGGACCGCGTCAAAATCGCAATCGGGATCCTGGTTTTCCAGGTTGGCGGTGGGATGCACCTGACCGGTCTCCAATGTCTTGGCGAGAATCACGGTCTCGATACCGCCCGCGGCGCCCAACAGGTGGCCGATCATGGACTTCGAAGAGTGGACCATCATCTTCTTGCGATGATCGCCGAAGACCTCGCGCACCGCGATCGCCTCGATGGCGTCGCCGGCGGGGGTAGAGGTGCCGTGGGCGTTGATGAGATCGATCTGCTCCGGGTTGAGCGACGCATCCTCAAGCGCGGCGCGCATCACCCGAATCGGTCCGCTTCCGTCCTCGGAGGGAGAGGTAATGTGGTAGGCGTCCGAGGACATGCCATAGCCGATAATTTCGGCGTAAATCTTGGCGCCGCGCGCGCGGGCGTGTTCGTATTCTTCTAAAACCGTGAGCCCGCAACCCTCGCCCAGCACGAAACCATCCCGGTCGCGGTCGAAGGGACGGCTGGCCAACTCGGGTTCGTCGTTGCGGGTAGAAAGCGCCTTCATGGCGCCGAACCCGGCCACCGCCAGGGGCGTCACCACGGCCTCGGTGCCGCCCGCGATCATCAGGTTGGCCTCTCCCCTTTGAATCAGCCGAAAGGCATCGCCAATGGCGTGAGTGCCCGTGGCGCAGGCGGTCGCGGGCGCGAGGCTGGGCCCCTTGAGCCCGTAGCGAATGGAAACATGGCCGCCGGCCAGGTTGATGATCAGGGAAGGAATAAAAAATGGGGTGATTCTGCGGGGACCCTTTTCCAACAAGACGCTGTGCTGGCGTTCGATCATGGGCAACCCGCCGATCCCGGAGCCGATAATCACGCCGAACCGGTCGAGGTCCTCACGCTCCAGGTCGAGCCCACAGTCGTTCATAGCCTCGTGCGCGGCTACGAGCGCGTATTGGATGAAAGCATCGATTTTTTTGATGTCTTTTCTGGAAATGAACTCGAGAACGTCCAGGTCTTTTACCTCGCCGGCAATCCGGCAGGGAAAGTCGGTCGTGTCGAACTTGGAGATTTGAACGATACCCGATCTTCCTTCCAGTAGCGCCTGGAAGGTGTTGGCCACCTTATTCCCCAGGGGACTGACAGCGCCCAAACCCGTAATGACAACCCTTCTCAAGAACCGCCTCCTATGCCTTTCCATTCGCCCGGGGAGAGAACCCTTACGGATCTGACCGGTCGGGTTCTTCAACATGTCCAGACTTCAAGATTGGTAAACACATGCATTCGCGATTGAGGGTTCCGCCTCGATTATCGAGCCGATGATTGCAATTCCGCCGCTCGACCCCGGCATACGAGAGAAGAAAGCATTTCAGGAGCGGATGATTTGCTATACCGGGTGAAACCGTCGGGAACGCTTTAGGTAGGGTGCCCCAAACCGAGCATGGAGTCCAGGGCACGGTTGGTTGAGGAAGGCCGGGTGATTTGCAAAACCCGGCGAACGACCGGCCTCAACTGGACTGGGAATTGATGAAGTTTACCGCGTCTCCCACCGTCTGAATCTTTTCAGCGTCCTCGTCTGGGATGGTGATGTCGAACTCTTCTTCAAGTTCCATCACCAGCTCAACGGTGTCCAGCGAGTCCGCGCCGAGGTCGTTCACGAACGACGTTTCTG
>JBGTRP010000344.1:0-7563 GCA_041940685.1 Acanthopleuribacteraceae bacterium | reverse complement strand
GCACGCGGGTGAGGTCGTGGTTGAGCGCCCCGGCCCGGGCCGACAGGTACTCGTGGCGCTGGCGCGCGCTCTTGTACTCGAAGTTCTCGCTCAGGTCGCCGAGCTCCCGGGCCTCTTCGATCGCCCGCCGGTTGGCCGGGATCTCGACCTCCGCCAGGTGCTTGAGCTCGGCCTTCTTGGCCTCGATCTTCTCCGGCGTGGCGTAGAGATGGGTGCTGATGTCGCAGCCAAAGGTTCGGTTGAGGCCGTGGGCCACCTTTCCGATGGGCTCCCAGCGTGGGTGAATGTTCTGCACCACGATGGTCTGACCCTGGTAATACAAATTGTAGTAATTGCATATGTTGGTTTTGTCCCGGCCTTCCAGCTTGGGCCAGGAACATTTGGCGTCCTTGGCAAAACGAATGGTTTCATTGATGAACGAAAAGCCGAGAAATTCATCGAGCTGTTGCAGGCTCATCAAGTGGCGGTAATAGCCGCGATTGCCTCGGGAAATATGCAGCGATTTTTTTTCCCAGTAGTCCGCGACGAATTCCTCTACCCGCATGGGATGAATCAGCCAGGCCAAATCCGCCATGCGAGCCTCGGATTTTTGCGAATCCAAGCCCCGTTTCTCAGCATCCAGGACCACCACCACTGCCGCCTTCTCCTCATGTTTGCGATGATTTCTATTCGAAGTTTCAGTCCCTATTCCTGGCCCAAGAACCCTGTCCGGAAAAAGGGAGATGCCCTGCTCGAGAGGAAACCTCATGGCTTTTTTTCGGCCGATTACGGTTATTCCTCTCTAATATATTCCTGACTGGGGGTCGGTCCCTCTATGATGTATTCGCCGCAGCCGCCCGCCACCGATTCCAAATCATCATCGCGAAGCTCGGCTTCCAGTTGTTGGGCCACGGCGTCTTCCAGGGAAAGGCCCTTGGCCTTGGCGTAAGCCTCCGCCTTCGCTCTTACCTCATGGGACATGTTGCTGATCACATCGCGAACCTCTGGCATGAAAATCCTCCTTCCTTTCACTTCGGCCGGATCGGGAACCCTTGGATATTCGCGGGGGAGGCTCTATTGAGCCGCTTCTCTCACGTATTCCTGTCCGCTCGCCGTTTCAATAATGTACTCGCCGCATCCGCCCGCGATCGCTTCCAGGTCTGAATCGAGAAGTTCGCCGTCCAGTTGTTGGGCCACGGCGTCTTCCAGGGAAAGACCCTTGGCCTTGGCGTAAGCCTCCGCTTTGGCTCTCACTTCTCGGGACATGTTTTGGATTACCTCGTGAACCTTTGGCATGAAATTCCTCCTTCCGTGATAGTTAGATAGTCCTGTTCGTTACGAAAAACAGATCGAAAAAAAAGCAGGTGGGCAGGCCGTGCATTCGCACCGACATGGGTTCTTGGGGAAAAACCTATTGGGTCTCACTCACATATTCCCATCCACTGCTGGTCTCGGTGATGTACTCATTGCAGCCGCCCGCGATTGCTTCCAAGTCCCCATCGCTGAGTTCGCCGTCCAGTTGCTTGGCCACGGCGGCTTCCAGGGAAAGGCCTTTGGCCTTGGCGTAAGCCTCCGCTTTTGCCCTTACTTCCAGCGACATGTTTTGAATGATTTCATTGACCTTGGACATCATATCCTCCTGAATTGCCCTCATTGTTTTGGGATGGCTGTCTTCTGAATCTTCCCAATTGGCGGGCATCCGTGGTTATTCCACTTCCATCACGTATTCCCATCCACTGCTGTGCTCGGAGACGTACTCCGTACAGCCGCCCGCGATTGCTTCCAAATCGCCATCGCTGAGTTCGCCGTCCAGTTGTTGGGCCACGGCTTCCTCCAGGGAAAGACCCTTGGCTTTGGCGTATGCCTCGGCTTTGGCTCTCACTTCTCGGGACATGTTTTGAATGATTTCGTTGACTTTCGACATGAAAATCCTCCTAATCCGGGCCGGTTTAAATGGGGCGCATTGGCAAGTTCTGCTCTTCGGGATTGGCTGGCATGGGGTTACTGATCGGCATGTTCACTCACGTATTCCCAGCCGCTGGTTGTTTCAATGACATACTCATTGCATCCGCCCGCGATGGACTCCAAATCGGAATCACGTAACTCCTCGTCCAGTTGTTGGGCTACGGCCGCTTCCAGGGAAAGGCCCTTGGCCTTGGCGTATGCCTCGGCTTTGGCTCTCACTTCACCAGACATGTTTTGAATGATTTCATGAACCTTTGACATGAAAATCCTCCTGAATTAGGTTTGCCGCCTCGGTACGCGGCGATTTCAATTAAATTCGTATCATTCGGCGGGGGTCTACTCTGGCGTTTCACTCACGTATTCCCAGCCACTGCTGGTTTCGCTGACATACTCACCGCAGCCACCCGCGATAGCGTCCAGATCTGAATCGCGAAGCTCCCCTTCCAGTTGTTGTGTCACGGCGTCTTCCAGGGAAAGGCCCTTGGCCTTGGCGTAAGCCTCGGCCTTCGCTCTCACTTCACACGACATGTTTTGAATGATTTCGCTAACCTTCGACATGATTTGCCCCTATGCTCTACCGGCCATTCGGATGTGCGGTTTCCTCAAGCAAAAAATAAGAATTCGAAGGGCGGCGCTAGCCTGATGATTCACTCACATATTCCCAGCCGCTAGTCGTCTCTACCACGGACTCTCTGCATCCACCTGCGATGGACTCCAAATCAGAATCACATAACTCCTCGTCCAGTTGTCGGGCCACGGCGGCTTCCAGGGAAAGACCCTTGGCCTCCGCGTAAGCCTCCGCTTTCGCTCTCACTTCACGAGACATGTTCTGAATGATTTTATTGACGTTTGGCATACAAATTCTCCTAGTAGAATAAACTCAACTCTTGAATCCCAAAAGAAACCTATGGCATTAAGAAATTAAGTAATTTGAAAAGAGGACTGTGAAGTTAGTTTCCTTTAACTTACAGTATATTCTGATTTCCTGTCAAGAAGTTCAAAGAAAAGAATCACTTAGGTGATTTAAACCCATTCTATTTCCCCTTTCTCGATCGAATATCAGGAAAAAAGAATCTCTCTCTCATCCTAAGCTGGACAAAACTGGACGCGAGGCTCCCTGTCCATTTTGCTTTCAATGGCAGACGAATGCCTCGAATTCCATTCTTGACCGCCCTGACATGGAGGATGTTTGGGACAATTCCGATCGAGGTGCGGGATCTTGAGGTCTGTCCCCAAAGGCCTGGCGTTTTTTGGCTCAAGCCTTCGGCCAGGGGAAGGGGCTTTGAGGGGCAGGCATGGAAGCTATGGGCCGGGAGGCTAACAACCTACCAGAGCAGGCGTAAAACTATTCATCCCCTCGCGGAAACCACATAATTATCCGCTGGCGTTATGGCCGCCAAGCCGGCTATTTGAACATGGGTTCAGGCTGTCGCTTGCAGCGAGGGCAGGCGGGCCGGTTGGCCGAAGAGGCGGCGGATCTCCGCGTCCAAAGCGCTGAGGTCGCGGGGCTTGGTGCGCGGTTTGAAAAGGCCCTCGGATTCCCAGAGATCGGGTTGCAGGCTGATGGCGGTAATGTTCACCCAGGGCGCGGCCTCGAACAAGGGCAGCTTTTCGGGCAACATGTCCTCCACCGCCAAGAAGAAGATCACCTGGGCCAACTCCTCGATGCGGTTGATGGCCTCGCGCAGGTTGTTGAGGATCGTGCGGAAGCTCTCCGCCTTGGGCGGAAGGTTGGTGACGAACAGGTGGCGCAGGGTGGGCAGGTCCTCGATGTAGTCGATGAAGCCGAAATGCAGCTTGGGTTTTCTTTTGCCCCATTCGCGGAAGAGCGCCATCATGCGGCCCTGGGTAACGATCACGCGGTTGATCAGGTTGCTCATGGCCTTGCTCTGTTTTTCGTCCAGGTAAATCTCGTGGTAGAGCTGGGGATCGGTGGTGGTCCAGCCGATGTAGTAGTCCCAAATGGTTTTGAGCGCCATCACCTGGTTGTTGTGGTGGTAGGGATAGCCCTGGTGGATGGTATCGGCCAGGGCGTCGTTGAGCGAGAGGAAGATGCGGTTCTCATGGGCCACGTAACCGGGGTCCAGATCGCCGGCAAAGTCCTGTTGGATCAGGCGGGTGGTGATGCCGTTGGCGAAGGCGATCATGTTGGAGCCCACGGAATAGTAGGGGTCCACGAACACGCCGGCCTCACCCACGCAACACCAGCGTTGCTCGGAGAAAACCTGGTCGCTGGTGTAGCTGTAGTTGCGCAGCTTGAGAAAATCCATCAGCTCGATATCGCCGAATTGCTCGGCCAGCGCCGGTTCGTGGCGCTGCAGCCAGGACATGGCCTTCTCAAAGTTGTCGTATTGGGAGAAGGGGTGAAACTCCTCGGAGGCAACGATGCCCACGCTGGTATTGCCCGGCGACAGGGGAATCAGCCATACCCAATAACCCTCGCCCATCAGGTGATTGGTCGAGTTCCAGCGCGGCTCGGCCACGCGGCCATGCCAGTCTTCCTGATCCGCGGGCACCAATCGACTCACATCGAACTTGCCCTTGATGCGGAACCAGGCGGAGTTGAAGACGCCCTCGTTCTCGCGGTCCAGACCCAACTTGCGTTGCAGATAGCGGCGGCGGCCCATGGCGTCGATCACCCAGCGGGCGCGGACGGTTTTTTGCTCGCCATCCTGGCGGTAGACCACCCGATGCGGCGCGGCATCTCCTTGTAGCTCGATATCCTTGACCACGACGCCCTCTTCCAGGCGCGCGCCATCTTCCGCGACCAGCCGCCGCAGATGATTTTCCAGGAGGCCGCGATCCAATTGGTAGGATTTTGCGGGCAGGAAGCGGGCCACTCCGAATTCGGGCCGTTCCCAAAAGGGTCCATGGGAATCGCCGTAAAAATAGCGCAGGCCGAGCTTTTCCAGGTGACATTCTTCGATGTAATCCTCCAATTGGAGTGTTTGGGCATAGTAATAGGCGCCCGATTCGATGGTGGATTCGCCTACCTTGAATGCCGAGTCCGGCAAGGGTCGGCGCATTTTTTCAAGCACCAACACCTTTCGTTCGGGAAGGGTAAGCCGCAGTTGGCGCGCCAGCGCCAGGCCGGCCAAGCCGCCGCCGCAAATCACCACATCCCAAACTTCGGCTTGGCGGGTATCGGTTTTTTCGGTCATGTTGGGGTCTCCTGGAAACGTAGTTCGCGAGGCTAGGCTGAATCTCCGTGGGTTTCGGACGCCTCCACGGGCTCGCCGATCTTGAGGGCCAGGCGCTTGACCGTGGGGTAGTTGTAGAGGTCGAGCACGGCCAACTCCCGATCCATTTCCGCGCGGATCAGGGAAATCATCTCGATGACCTTGAGCGAGTTGCCGCCGATTTCGAAGAAGTTATCATGTATTCCGATTCGGTCGCGCTTGAATACCTTGAGCCAGATCTCGCGCAGCCGGCGCTCCAGCTCACTTTCCGTGGAGGGCTCCGAGGAGGCGTTTTCATCCAGATCGCGATATTCTTCCAAGGCGGCGCGGTCGATTTTCCCGTTGACGGTGAGTGGCATGTTATCCAGCAAATGCAGGAACTCCGGCAGCATGTAGTAGGGCAGCGTCTCTTGGAGGTAGGCGCGCAAGCTCGTTTTGGCGAGCCGCCCGCTCAGGGTCACATAGGCGCTCAGATAGGGATTGCCGGAGGCGTCGTGTTTGCAGAGCGCGGCCGCGTTCTCCACGGCCTCGTGCCGGAGCAATGCCATTTCGATCTCATCCAGCTCGATGCGGAATCCCCGGATCTTGACCTGGTGATCCACCCGTCCCAGGAACTCCAGGTCGCCGCCCGGCCGCCAGCAACCGCGGTCCCCGGTGCGATAGAGTCTGCTTTCGGGCCATTGGGGCAGGGGATTGGGCAGAAAACGCGCCGCGGTCAGCTCGGGCCGGTTGAAGTAGCCGCGCGCCAAGCCGGCGCCGGCCAAGTATATCTCGCCGGGCACGCCCACGGGCAGGGGCCGCATCCCCTCATCCAGAATCGCAACCCCGCAATTACTGATGGGGGACCCGATAGAAATGCGCGTGGCATCTGAGGCCAGCAAACAGGCGGTGGAGCAGACCGCGTTTTCCGTGGGGCCGTACTCGTTGTAGAGCGCGACCCGAGGCAAATGGCGATAATGTTCGTCTGCCAGATCGAGAGTGGCCGCCTCGCCCGCGAGCGTGACGGAGCGCAGTTTCAACTCGCTCCCGGTCAGCTCCTTGACCACCAGCTTGTAGAAACTAGGCGTCATGATAAAGCGGTGGACGCCGAATTCGAGCATCAACCCTTTTAAATAGCGCGGGTCCAGGCGCGCATCCTCGTCGGGAATCACCAGGGTTCCACCGGTCAAGAGCGCGCTGAAAATATCGACCACCGAGCTGTCGAACGCATAGGAGGGGATTTGCAGATGGACCTCGCCCTCCTGAATTCCGTAGAATTCATTGCGCCAGAGCAGCGTGTTCACCACGGCCCGGTGCTCGATCACCACGCCCTTTGGCCTGCCGGTCGAGCCGGAGGTGAAGATGACATAGGCAGGATCGGCCGGCGCGGCGGGGCCTTCAAACGCCGAGTTTTCGGCCAGATCCTCCAATTCGAAATCGAGCACCAAGACCTCGCCCTCGAAGGTTTCTGCCTGGGCCAGGGAATCGGCATCCGTCAACAACACCCGAATCCCCGCGTCGGCGATCATGTGGTCGATCACCTCCCAGGGGTGTTTGGCGTCCAGGGGAACATAGGCCGCGCCCGCCTCCAAAATGCCGAACATGGCCGCGATCATGTGATGGGAGCGGCGGCACATGAGCCCCACCCGATCGCCGCGCCTTACGCCAAAAGCGCCGTGCAGATGGGCGGCCAACCGCTTGGCCAGGGATTGGAGTTCGGCGTAGCTCAGCGTGTCCCGCGCATGAATGACCGCGGGCGCATGCGGCGTTTGCCGCGCTTGGCGGCCGATCCAATGGTGAAGCGTTTGTTCCGGACCGAAATCGCGCGCGGTCCCGTTGAATTGCAGCAGCAGCCGCTCCAACTCGCGCTCAGACAACAACGCCGTATGCCGCAAGGGCTGGTCCGGTTCCTGGAGCAAAAGCTCCAGCGCGCGCGACCAGTGTGAACCCAATTGGCGAATAAAGTCCCGCTCGAAGCGCCCGCCATCATAGTGAATGGTGATCTGGTCCCGATGCTCCTCGTTCGCGATTTCCAGGCTGACCTCCCGCGAGCCCGGTTCCCAGGTTTCGGACTGTAAGGAGTGAAGCGCGATTGCAATGGGGAATAACCGCCCCAAATCCCAGGCCGGATCGATGCCCAACTCCCGCTTTACGCGATCGGCATCATAGTGGCGGTACATCCAGACTTGCGCGAGCTCTTCCTCTACCCGCCGCAGCAGGTCTGCTCCGCTGGTATCGGTCTCGATCCCGCCACTCAAAAAAAGCGGGCCTCCCTCCGGCAATTCCACCAGGATGACGGATTCCTGGCCGTCTCGATAGAGGTTCAATAACCAGCGCAGGGCCGCCACACAAGGCGCCAAAAAAGCGGGACGGCGCGCGAGGCCGCCCTTGAAGGGCGTGAAGACCACGTGGTTCCGGGGCCACGCAGAGGAGGTTGGCTTCATGCTCGGCGCCAACCACG
>JBGTRP010000343.1:0-7568 GCA_041940685.1 Acanthopleuribacteraceae bacterium | reverse complement strand
GATCGGGTTGGCGGTGAACTTTTCGCCCATGCCGCGAATGGCCCCGCCACCCTTGGGCAGGCTCAGGGAGGGCGGCTGAAAGGTCTTGTTTTCGCCCGCGGCGGAAGTTTGATTTTCTTTTCGTGGAAGGCTGTTCTTTGCTGGCTTGGTCTGGTTGGGTTCCGTCATTTTCGCCTCGAAATTTTTTGGCGGGCGCGGGCCGTTTTCCTCCACCAGAGGAAACAAAGAGCCGTTCTGCCTTTATAACGAAACCGCACGCCGAATATCCTCACCCTTTGTTTACAGAAACTTCATTTCTGCTTTCGTTTGGGGTGTCGAGTTAGCCAAGGCGACCGCCAGGTCGGCCATGATACGCTCCCCGAAATTTTCAGGAGGGGCGATGAACCATCAACGCCAAAGGGTATCGATATCCAAGGGCTCTGATCTCTTATGCGGTCCTGGTTTAGGCGCGCGACTGATGGTCCATTGAGGATTGTGCCGGATCGGTGGAAATGAAAAGGCCGGGCTTATTTTAAGTTGGTTTTTCTCCGGAGCACTGAAGCAATACCATCGCGTGGCCTAGTGGACCCTGATGCTGAAAAATTCAACCTGTCAGCTTCGATGGATGCGTAGTAGCGAGATCCCTGCCTGGAAAACCTCACCACGCCGCAATTTTGGAGAGCTGTCGTTCCAGCACGGCTGAAATTCATAGGAATGCCGCTATAAAGAGGCCATAAACCGTGGAGGTTTGGTGTAGTTTGTTGGAACAGTAGGTGGCTAGGATTATAGCGGGGCAGATTAAAGCAAAGTGGCGAAACCGCTGAAACTTCAAAACTTGGTTTTGTTCCTGCCCCTTATGGCCCGTTGTGCCAGAACGTTCAACAGGGCGCCTTCCCCGGGGTTTGAAATCCCTTTTTCCCATTGGTCTGACAATGTCCTTGCCTGTTCACGCAAAATTGAAGCCTCCTGCCGGCTCAGGGCCTGGTCCCAGAGGCCCCGCCACAAATGATCCAGAAATTTTAACTTGGTAAGCTTTTCCTCGCCGCGATAGAGAATGAAATGGGCCTCTTCTTCGGTGGGGGAAACCGCCGCGTCACAAACAAAAGCCAGGAATGGGTAGGCGATCTCGCGGCTTTCGTAAACCATTAAAAAACAATGGTTGGCCACGCTGTCCGGCACGAAACGAGATTTTGAGCGATGAGGAAAACGGCGGTCGACCCGAGAAACATTCAACAAGGCCTCCACCTCCATGGCATCCGTGGGCAGATTTCCCAAACCGGGAAACACCGCGGTCGGTTCGTCATCATCAAGGTTGGCGATGCAGCGTATCAGCAGATGACCTTCGTCTTGAAGCAGGTCGGCCAGGTATTCTTGGTATTGCCGAAAATTAATGACCTCTTCAAAGCGGGTATAAATCATCTGAACATAGCGTTCCATGCGCCCGGAGGCGCCGATCTCCTGGATTTTCACCAGCTTGAAGACGCTCTTGGGCAGGCGTTGAAGTTCCTTTATAGCCAGGTTGATGGCGCCTTTCACCGGGTCACCGGTCTTCTGGAGCTTGCCTCTGACCTTTTCGAGGTGCTCGTGGAGATCTGCCTCGGAGACCTTTAAGTAAAGGTTTAGGAAGAGGTATTCCAGAACCTCATACTGGATGCCGCGCGTCTTGCGGCCCCGGGGCATCAGATTCCGGACCAGGCTCCAGGCCTCTTTCTCGATACCAGTGCGTTTCCGAATGATTCGCTTCAGCATGGGCACATCCTGTACCAATTATAACCGGCGCGAAAATATTTTCAAAAAAATTTATAAAAAAATAGATTTTTTTATTTTTTCCTCGTATACTAATTCAAAAGGGCCGGTTCTGTCATCCAGACCCCAGCCCATGGCAGGCGGCTGAGCGACTTCATACCGGAACCTCGACCCCTCACCAACACAAAAGGCTTCCGATTGCCGTCCCATCGGATTTTCCGCCATTTCTCCGTGGCCGGCGATTTTAATCCAGGCTACCAACTGACATCGCGGCGGACAGCCCCAGGAAGCAGTAGATTCCAATTTTTACCCCGGTTGACCCTTGGATCCGATTGCCGGAGGTGTGCAAATAGGAGCAAAATTATGCGTCATTTTCACAATATTCTTTACGTCAACTTCGGCGCCAAGGATGAATGGGAAGGGCTGAAGCAGGCAGTTGATCTGGCCCGCAACAATCGAGCGCCTCTGAAAATATTGGTTGTCTCTCCCGAATTTCCGCCGGCGATGTCGAGTTATAAAAATGCATTCGAAGCGTTTCTAATGGAAAAAACCGATGAGGTTGTTAAGTCGACCCTTGAAGCGGCTTCAGTCGAGGCTTCCGAGATGGACGTCACCGTAGCGCTTGAAAGCACCAGTAATCCCGCGATCAGCATCATCCAACATGTACTTCGCAACGGACATGACCTTTTGGTGAAAGAACCGGAATTGAGGGAAGGAATGGATGGGTTCAACGCTGTAGATATGAAGTTGTTGCGCAAATGCCCTTGCCCGGTTTGGTTTTGCCGACCTAAAGGAATCTCCTCTGAACGCATGAAAGTAGCCGTGGCAATCGATCCGGAGTGCTCGGAATCTTCGGCTAGAATTCTTTCGTTGAGAATGCTGGAGCTTTCCAGTTCACTAGCCCATAGCTGCGGTGGAGTATTGGATATTATCTCGTGCTGGAAGCTTGAATTTGAAAAGGCACTAAGGCATAGCCCACGGCTCAAAATTCCCAGCAATCAGTTAGATGAGTCGCTGCGTCAAAAAGAGACCAATCATATGGGCGCTCTGGTCTCCATGATCAGCGAATCAAAAATCGACGACAATTACCATATTCATCATCTCAAAGGGAACCCCAACCAGATGATTCCGGCCTTTGTGAACGAAAACAAGATCGATATCCTGGTGATGGGAACCCTTGCTCGAACCGGGATTCCAGGGCTTGTCATGGGAAACACCGCGGAAAATATCGTGCAGACCTTGCACTGCTCATTATTGGCATTAAAGCCAAATGGATTTGTCTCTCCCGTAAAAGCTTTTTGAGCTAGTCGGCTACCGGCAGACCCGACGTCTTGCCGGGCGCCGCTGGGTGGAGGAGGGACCCGCCCATGATCGCCCTTCGCCCCATTCCGATGGTCAACCCGCAAATTTGGATTTGAACGAGATTCTGCTGCCTATCCTCGCTACCGAAACCAGAAAGGGGAAATCTGTGGAAAATATGATAGGAGATGGAGGAGGGTTGTTAAAAACGCTCCACACGATTATTCGCTTTTTTGTCAAGATCCTGGCGATCATCATGACGCTGGTCATCTGTTTGGGTGTCGTCGACGTGGGTTGGATCATTGTCCAAAAGCTCATGCAGGAGCCACGATACATCCTGACGATGAGCGATATTCTGGCTACCTTCGGTGCATTCATGGCGGTATTAATCGCCATTGAAATCTTTTACAACATCGTGCTCTACCTGAGAGATGATGTGATCCACGTCAAAATCGTCATGGCGACGGCGCTCATGGCCATTGCCCGGAAAGTCATCATTCTGGACTTCAGTACGATTGGGTCCGATTATGTGTACGCGATCGCCTTGGTCGTATTGTCCATGAGCGCGGGGTTCTGGATTGTTCACCGCTTTCAAAACGAGGACCAAAGCACCTTCTCCTTTGCAAAAAAAAGGCTGAAAACCTCTAAGCCGGAGCCAAGCCAAGGATGAATGCGGAAAAGGTTTTTGCGGCTTTGGCCATTATCAAGCCAGGAGCACAGCCTGGTCTCTTGACGCCTCCAGGCAATGGATTAGCCCCCAACATTTTAGATGGCCCCTATGGTCGGAATGGTATGGGTAGATGAATACTTCTTTGAGATAGGGTCGTTGATGGTTATTCTTTTTTTGGTTTTTTCCCCGCTTATTCTCGCCTTAAGCGCGCCGTGGCTCTATCGCGTAGCCAAGCAATGGGCGGGAGGGCTTCTCGCGTTGTTGCCCCTGGGTACGACGATTTACCTGATTTCCTTGATTCCTCGCGTCGTCGCGGGCGAGACATTGCTCGTCCGTCGGGAGTGGGTGCAGAGCTTGGATCTAGCCTTGTCTTTTCGGATCGACGGCTTGAGCCTGCTTTTCTCCCTAATGATCAACACCGTCGGCGCGATCATCCTGGTCTATTCGGGTTCCTATTTGAAAGGTCATCCTCATTTGGGCCGCTTCTACGGTTTTTTGCTCCTGTTCCTGGCTTCCATGTTTGGCTTGGTTCTTGCCGACAATCTAATTGCCTTGTTCGTCTTTTGGGAGCTCACCAGCATTTCTTCCTACCTGCTGATCGGTTTTAACCATGAGAAGAAGAGCTCGCGGAAATCCGCGCTGCAAGCATTGTTGGTCACCGGGTTAGGCGGGCTGGCTCTGCTGGCGGGTTTTTTGTTGTTGGGATTTGCCGGCGGGAGTTATGACATTTCGGGGCTTGGGGAGGTGCGAGAGCACGAATTTTATCTCCCCATCCTCCTGCTGATCCTGGCCGGAGCTTTTACCAAATCGGCACAGGTGCCTTTCCATTTCTGGCTCCCCTCGGCGATGGCCGCTCCCACGCCGGTGAGCGCGTTTCTTCACTCGGCTACTATGGTCAAGGCGGGAGTCTACCTACTGGCTCGGCTTCACCCGGTGCTGGGCGAGACGGATCCGTGGTTCTACCTGGTCAGTCTGACCGGGGCGGTGACGATGATGACAGGGTCGTTGATCGCACCCTTCCAGCGCGACCTTAAACTCATTCTCGCCTATGCCACGGTGGCGGTTCTCGGCATGCTGACCATGTTGATCGGCATGGGTACCGACCTGGCGATTGTGGCGGCCATGGTTGTGATGGTGGGGCATGCCCTGTACAAGGCAGCGCTTTTTTTGGTGGCCGGCATGGTAGATCACCAAACCGGCACCCGTGATGTGCAGGCTTTGGGCGGCCTGGCCCGCTCGATGCCGCGGACCATGATTGCCTCTCTAGTCGCCGCTTTTTCCATGGCAGGATTGCCCCCGTTTTTCGGTTTTATCGGTAAGGAGCTCTTCCTGGAAGCAGGATTGCAAAGCAGCCGTTTGAGCTCCTTCTTTGTTTTGATGAGCATGGCCTCGGGGGCGTTGCTGATTGCGGCGGCATGGAAGGCGGGGGGTAAGCCATTCGCACCCACAAACCAAAATCGGTTGGAAACACCTAAAGAGGCCTCATTCGCTCTAGGAATCGGTCCGCTATTGCTCGCCGTTGGTGGTTTGGCCTGGGGTGTGTTTCCCGGGTGGGCAGCCACAAACCTGATCGAGCCGGCCGCGGCCGCGGCCGCGGGTGCGACTGTTCCCGTCAAGCTCTCCTTATGGCACGGCTTCAACAGGGTTCTGGCTTTGAGCGCCCTGACCCTGGCCGTGGGCGCCTGGGCGGCGATGAAGTTATCGACAACGCCCCGTTTTCTCCTTGGATCGGCTCCCCGCGCATGGTTTCCGAGTAGGGTGTACGATAATCTTCTGAACGCTCTTTTCAAGCTGGCGCGATTCACGACCGATGCTTTGCAAGGTCACTCCCAACGGCATCATCTCACGATTATTTTTCTTTTTCTCTTCCTGCTTGGGTTCTATGTGCTGGGAAGTCTGGACACTACCGTTTTCGCGAGCTCATTCCAAAATATTACTTTCTATGAGGCCGCGATCGGCGCAATGATCCTGGCCTCGGCCCTGGGCGCCGTTTTCGCCAGGTCCCTGCTCGGCGCGGTCGCGACCTTCGGTTTGGTCGGCTATGGGGTTTCGGTAGTTTATGCGCTGTATGGCGCCCCCGACTTGGCCATTACCCAGATCGTAATCGAAACCTTGACCATCATTCTTTTTGTCCTGGTTGTATACAAGTTTCCGAGCTTCGGCAACCGTTCTGTGCCGGGTACTCGCCTTCGGGACGCATTCCTGGCCCTACTCGGTGGAACCTTCATGACAGCCTTGGTTCTCAAAGCGGTCAATGTTCAATTTCACCCTTCGATTTCAGACTATTTTGTTGAAAACAGTGTGCCGCAAGGTCACGGGCGCAATATCGTCAATGTGATACTGGTCGACTTCAGGGCTCTCGATACCCTGGGGGAGATCACCGTACTGACGGTGGCGGCACTGGGTGTCTTCGTTCTGCTCAGGGATGGACGGCGAACCAAAATGCGAGGTGAAACTTCATGAGTTCGGTCATTCTGCAATGCGCTGTTCGTTTTCTTACCCCCTCCATTTTGGTCTTTTCTGTATTGATTCTCTTGAGGGGGCACAACCAACCGGGCGGTGGCTTTATCGGAGGACTCCTAGCCTCGGGCGCGATCGCCCTTTATGCGCTTGCCCACGAAACCAAAGCGGCGAGACGCCTCCTACGCCTGAAGCCCTCTCGTTTCATGGGAGTGGGTCTGCTGCTGTCGCTTGGAAGCGGCATGCCCGCCCTGCTGTCGGGTCGATCCATGATGGCTTCTTTTTGGATCAAACCGGAGGTGCCTTTCATCGGGACCCTCCATTTGGGTACCCCGCTCTTGTTCGATTTCGGTGTTTTCCTGGTGGTTTTGGGCGTCACCACCCACATTTTATTTTCCATGATGGAGGCTTGAACATGGAAATTGTGCTTGCTTTCGTGATCGGTGGTCTCTACGCCGCGGGTATTTACTTGATGCTTCGTCGGAGCATGGCCAAGCTGCTGATGGGTTTAATCTTCCTGAGTAACGCCACCAACTTGTTGATTTTCGTTGCCGCGGGCCTTACGCGCGGTCGGCCGGCGCTGGTGGCCGCGAGTGAGACGACTTTGGCTCAGCCCCATGCGGACCCATTGCCCCAAGCTCTGGTGCTCACCGCGATTGTGATTGGATTTGGCGTCTTGGCTTTCTTCCTCACCTTACTTCGCCAGACCCACCGCAGATTGGGGGTTGAAGACTTAGATGCTTTGAAAGGCGCCAACTCATGACATTCTTGATTTTTCTCCCCATTCTGGTTCCGCTTCTGGCGGGCGCCTTGACCCTACTCTGCAAATCAGGGTCAGAGATACACAGATGGCTTGGCGTGGGCTCTATGGTTTTGTTGCTTCTTTCCGCGATCGCCTTGTTCCACCATACCTGGATACACGGGGTGGTGGCCGTCCAGGTCGGAGATTGGCCCGCGCCTTTCGGGATCACTCTGGTTTGTGATCTGCTTAGCGCGATCATGGTCCTTTTGTCCTCATTCATGGGTCTGGCCGTGGCCATCTATTCCCTTGCAGATATCAGTCGAAAACATCGCCCGGGTTTCTACTTCTTACTCAACATTCTGTTGATGGGCGTATGCGGGTCCTTTCTCGCCGGTGATATTTTCAACCTCTACGTTTGGTTCGAAGTCATGCTGATCGCCTCTTTTGTCCTACTGGCCAAGGGTGGAGGGCGATCCCAGATAGAAGGATCTGTCAAGTATGTCACGATGAATTTGATCTCCTCTGCCTTTTTTCTCGCGGGTCTGGGGATTTTGTATGGAAAAGTCGGTACATTAAACATGGCGGACTTGGCCGTCAAAATCAGCCAGGAGCCAGAATCCATTTTGATCAACAGCAGTTCCTTGCTGTTTTTGGTTGCATTCGGCATCAAGG
>JBGTRP010000342.1:0-7569 GCA_041940685.1 Acanthopleuribacteraceae bacterium | reverse complement strand
TTGACCGTGGCGGGTTCATCGAAGACCAGGTGGATTTCGAAAAATAGATCGAGAATGGAATCATCCCCGGGATAGGCCTCCAGGAGCCGATGCGCGAGTTGGATCGCCTTTTCCTTGTTTTTTTTGGCCTTGTAGGCTTTGCAGGCGAACACGCGCACATGCCGACCGGTAAAATGGTCGAAGGGAAAGCTTTCGTAAACCTGAATGGCCAGGTCTTGGCGTTCGATTTTTTGGAGGTAATCCAGGCTATCCGCCATTCTGGAGGCGCTGCCCCGCTCCTGAATCCAGGCGACGATCACGCCCAGATCCTGTTTTTCGTTGTAGGCGACAAACATTTTTTGGATGGCCCGCAGCTTGTAATTGCGAAAGAGAATGGAGGCAACGCCGAAGAATAGGGTCAGCAGAATGAGCAGAAAAGTCCAAAGCATAAACAAACACCTGAATAAAAGCCTGAAACCGGCCGATGAGGGCGAATGCCTCGTGAAAAGATATTCGGCGGCGCTCCATTATAATCGGCGGCGCGCGGGCTGCAAAGCTTCTCCCTCGAATGGCGGCCGGTGGGGCCGGGTCTCAGCGCATGCGCTCGGCTCCGGGAGCAGGGTTGAGGAACCTGTATTTGAAGATGGTGTACAAAATCTTGTATCCGGCCTTCACGCAACCGCTTAAGGTGCCCGAGATCTTGGAAACGCCTATCCTCTTGCGATAGGGAACCGCGATTTCCTTGATGCGCAAATTCAGTACCGCGGCCTTGATCTGCATTTCAATGGTCCAGCCAAAATTGGTGTCGCGCATGGCCAACCGTTCCAGGCAGGACCAGCGAATGGCGCGGAAGGGGCCTAAATCGGAGTAGTTGGTTTTCCAAAACCATTTCATCAACCGGGTCGCCAAGGCGTTGCCGAAAACCTGGGTGGCGCTCAGGCTGCCCTTCTCGGCCCGACCCTTGGCGCGCGACCCCAGGACAAAATCGTAGTCGTCATCCAATATGGGCTGAAATAACCGGGGGAGGTAGGCGGGATCGTCGCTGCGGTCGCCATCCAGGAAGACGATTACATCCGGGGGGTCCCGGCGAATGAAGGCCATGCCCGCGAGGCATGCCCTGCCATATCCCGGCTCCGGGCAGGATACCACCAGGCAGTCATGTTCGCGGGCTACCTCGGCGGTTCGGTCACTGGAGCCGTTGTCCACCACCACGATGCGCCGCAAGGGATGTCGATCGAATTCCTTGAGCATTACGGAAAGCGCGGCTTCCTCATCGCGGGCCGGGATAAGGACATCGACGGTTGGCGGGTTCGAGTGTGAGTTCATGGTTTTTCCGGATACAGGATTTCTTGGGGTGCGGGCCCTTCTGTCTCAAACAGGGCGTCGGCCGGAGGCATTCCCGCCAATTTGGTCTGGAATGGGAGATCAGCCCGAGCTGGCCATGGGTTTGGGCGTGGGAACCGGCGGCCGCATCAATCTGAAGAAGCAATATAGCAAAATCACCCATTCCGGGACCATCCAAAGCGGTCTTTCACGCCAAACCCCCGTCCATTGGTATTCCAGCACCACGAAATAGGAAAGGCAGGTGGCCATGTAGCCGAGATGCAGGTATTTCCATTGTCCATTGGGAAGGAAGGGCAGTAGCCAGAGAAGGTACCAGGGATAGAGGGTGGGGGAGAGCAGCAGGATGGCGATCCAGGCCAGGGCGCATTTGTGCTCCACCGGCGCGGGTCGAAGGGTGATGATCGCGAGCCCGGCAAGGAGCGTCGCGCCCAAGACCATTCGCGCGGGTTCCGCGCCGAAACCGAATTTGAGCGGGTGAAAAAACGGGTTGTTGAAGTACCATTCCCTGGAAAAGCGGAAAAAGGAATCGAATAGCGCGGCTCCTTCTCCCCAATAGGGCAGATAGAAAAGGAGCAACGCGCCCATGAGCGAGAAGGCGAAGCGGAGCCTTTCCAAGCCGCGGAAGTGCAGCAAACAGATCGGCGCCAAAACGATGGGAACCAGTTTCAGGCCCACCAGGGCGGCCAGCGCGGCGCCCGCGCTCAGGCTCGCGCGCCGGCGCAAGGCGCGCACGAGCAGGAAACCCGGCAGCAGGGCCAGGACATCCAAGTGCGCATTCCAGACGCCCTCGACGATGACCAGCGGCGAGAAAAGAAAAATGGGTAGTCGGGCGCGTGGCTCCAACCATATCAAGAGGCCAAGCGCCAAAAGGATGAGGCTCTTCCAGGCGTAAACCGATTTGGAGAAAAGGTCGGCAATCCGAAACAAGACCTGCGCCAGGGGCGGATAGATGGCCGTCAGGCTGTCGTGGTTGACGGCGCCCTCGGATGGGTGTTCCAAAACGGGGTAGAGCGAGGCCGGCGCGTGGCTGTATGGGGAATAGCCATGGTTTTGCACATGGCCTTCCCAGAGATAACGATGGTAGTCGTCGGAGAGCCGGGGTTTGCAGAGGAAGGCCGCCAAGAATAACAGCGCGAGCATGAAGAGGGGAAACGCCGGCAAGCCCCAGCCCCGAGGCTCGCCTTCCTTCGGCGTTTGTCGGGACCGGAGGATGCGCAATTGTGCGGGCCAGAAAGCGGCGAGCAGGAGCAGCGGGTTTTGGAGAAGCGCGCCCAGAATAAAGAAGAGCGCCGCCGGGGCGAGATCGCGGAGGCTAATCCCGGAGGAGGTGTTCATTGACGCCTTCCGGCAATTGCAGGCGATCGATGACGACTTGATCGATTTTTTTGGCGAGGAAATGCTCCTCTGGCAGGCTTTTTCGGAAACGAATCAGGTCTTCCAGGGTGTCGATATCCATTTTTTCGGCAAGGTTCTTCACGGCCAGACCGCGCGCATCGATGCGGTCCAAGGTGGTTTCCAGCACCCTTTCGGTACTCCATTCCATCTTTTCAAAAATCCAAGGATGGGTCCTTTTGAGGCCCAGGAGGTAATAACCGCCATCCGTGCTGGGCCCGATGATGAAGTCCTGGCGATCCAGATCGCGAAAGGCGCCCGCGATCAAGCCTTCATCCATTCCGATACAATCGGAGCCGATGACCATTGCCTTGTGATAACCCTCGCCCAGCGCCTGTTCCAAGGCATGACTCATGCGCGCGCCCAGATCGGAGCCCTGCTGTTTTTGAAAGGTCCAGCTATCGCCGATCCATTCCTGGTACCGTTGAACGGGGTGCTTGGGATCGTAACACAGGCGCAACTCGTAGGAGTTGTCGAGCGGATAGACCTCGGTGATCACGCGTTCGGCCAGGGCGAGGTAGAGCTGCGCCGCGGCCATGGCGCCCAAATCGCGGGCCAGGCGGGTTTTGACGTTGCCCGGTTCCGGGAATTTCAGGAAGCAGAGCAGCACCTGTTTCATAGGTAAAAATCCACCAAATTCAGCTTGAGCTCGTTGATCAGCTCTTCCATGTCGTTATAGCGCATATCGGGGTTCTTCTGGCAGCAGCGCTTGATGATTTCGCATAACCAATAGGGCACATCCGCATTGAATTGCTGGGGGTCCGGCAAAGCCGTCTCCAGATGCATCAACATTACTTCCTGCGGGGTCCTGCCCACGAAGGGCTCCTTTTGGGTGAACATGTAAAACATGATGATTCCCAAGGCGTAGATATCGGTGCGCATGTCGATGTTTAGATTCTTGATCTGTTCGGGCGCCATGTATTTGGGGCTGCCGCTGATTCCTTTTTTTTGGCTGTTTTGGGTTACCTTGCGAGCGATGCCGAAGTCGAGGATTTTTGGGTTGAACTGCTTGTCCACCAATATATTTTGCGGTTTGATGTCCCTGTGGACGACCTCGTGTAAATGGGCGGCCTTCATGCCCTCGCATATTTTGATCAGCAACTCGATTTTCTGCTGCAGGGACGGTGGACTGTTGTCCAGGATATGCGCCTTGAGGGATTGGCCGTCCACATACTCCATGGTGAAGTAGCCTATTTTTTGCCACAGCCCCACGTCGAAAACCTTAATGATATAGGGATGGGTGAGGTCCCGGGCGATGAGCAGTTCCACCTTCAACTCTTCGAAATCGCCTTTTTCGTGGATCAGCATTTTCAGAGCGATATCGCGGTCCAGGCTCAGGTCGCGCACCTTGAAGATGAAACCCATGCCGCCCTTGCCGATGGTGGAAAGGATCTTGAAGCGATCGGCGATTACATCTCCGACCGTAACCTCGTAAGGCGAAATTTCCGGAAGAGCGTGGGCGTGAACGGGTTTTTTCGTGAGGCGGCCCTTGTGGAAATGTTTGAGCCGCGCGTTGACATCCCGGTAATCGAATTTCTTGGCGGCAATCCGTTCGTAATAGTTTTGAGCGCCCCGCAGGTCGCCCTCCTCCTCCAGGCAACGGGCCAGCAGGTAGAAGCGGTGCATGGTCGCATCTTCCAGGGTCAGTTGCGAGGTCAGGTCCTCCAGGAGTTTGCGCGCCACGGGAAACATGCCCTGCTTGAAGAAAATCTCCGCCATGATGCCATTCGCCTGCTGGCGATTGGGATGATGCTCGTCCAGGCTTTGCAGAAGCTTGAGCGCCTCGTCGTAGCGTTTGATCTTGTGAAAGCAGAAGCCGGCCTTGTAGGGGTTGTTGCCCAGTTGGTAGAGCTTGGCGGCTAGATCGAATTTCTGCTGCTTTTCGTAATTCTGCGCGGCATCCTCGTAGTGCCCGTTCTGTTCGAAGAGGATGGCGGCTTTTTGGTAGTCGCCCGCCCGGGAGTACATGGCCGCTGACTTTTTGAGTTCGCCGATTTTTTCCAGGTGGAAGGCGGCCTCCTGATATTTTCCCAAATGTTCGAAAGCCTCGCTCAACATTTCGGATTGATCCGTTTCCAGCAGGTAGCGAACCGCCTCCTGGTAGGCGCCTCTGGTCATGGCGATTTGGCCCAACAGCAGGCGGCCCTCACGGCTCTGCACATGTTGAAGGATCTTTTGATCCTCCACCAACTTACCCATTTCCGCCAGGAGCCGCGCGGCCTTGACCGGTGAGCCGCCTTTGTAATAACACTTGGCCGCCTTTTCCTTCTGCTGGAGCTGCTCAAAAATCAGGCCCGCGGCTCGAAATTGCTTGGCGCCGATATGCAGGTTGGCGATGCGGTCCTTGTATTTGGCGATTTTGCTGTTTACGGTTGGATCGCTGCTATGGCTCAACTCCTCTACGACCATGGAAAACATCTCGATTGCCTTGAGGAAGTTGCGTGTTTTCCGGTAGAGGACCCCCGCCTGTTCGTGGAATTTGAGCTTTTCATAAAGCTCGGCCGCCTGATGGAGTTGGTTGGCGTTTTCCAAGAGCTCGGCGGCCTCGTAGTCCATGCCGTTGTCCAGGTAGATTTCGGTGGCCCTCTGGAGGTTGTTGTGGCGGACGTGGAACTCCGCGATCGGCTTGGGTTTTCCGTTTTTCTGAAGGATTTTTTCGGCCTTTTTCATCTTGCCGATAGACTCGTACATGCGCGCCGCTTCTTCAAGGTTCTTGCCTTTCATGTACGCCTTGATCGCCGCCTTGTAATCCCCTTCGAGTTTGTAGAAATCACCCGCCTGAGTGTAGTTTCTTTGGCCTAACGCGATTCGGGCCTGCTTTGCCCAATTTCCCATGAAAACCTCGGCATGGATTCGCCATTTAAAAAGTTGGCTGATGGACTTGGAAATTATAACTTAATTCCCCGCCCCGGCGAGAGGCAAGTTCCGCGAATCGTGCTTATGACTTACGCTATTCACCATCTTGTAAGATTGCCTACATCAATGGGATGGGTTCGGGCGCGCCGGCAATGCGGCGGGCGCCCAGACCGCGCGGACGGGTTCGATTCTCAAACCGGGGCCGGGGGAAAAGGCGCTCACGCTTCCCGAGGCGGAGGGACCGGGACGCCGCATAGCGCCCGCTCCCGGATTTCCAAATAAAAAAATCAAAATGGGCATCCGAGGAAACGGCCGCCGGGCTTGTCCGCCGTGCGTGTCGAGTGGGTGAAGCGAAGCCTATTTCGCGGATTCCAGGGAGTCCGAGGACGCCATCATATCGCTCATGGCCTGCTTGCATTTGGCAATCAGGGCGTGCCCGGGTTGGGACTCCAGCCGCTGTAAGATAAAACGGTAATCCTTCAGGGCCTCGGAAAAATTACTCAACCCGTATTGGAACACCTGTCCCCTTTGGAGGTATAACTCCAAGTTGTCGGGCGCGATCTCAATCCCGCGGTTGAGATAGGCGATTGCCTTGGGCAGATCGTCGAGAAGAATCGCCTTCTTGGCGCCCTCGCAATAGGGCTTCACCATATCGTCTGGGCAAAGCGGTTTTTTCCGGCGGAAAATTTTAAAAATATCCATGCGGCCCAGACTTCCTTGGACAAGCAAATTTGGCCTTATTGTATACATGGGGGCGGAGCCCGTCAATTGAATCCCTGCCGTAAAAAGGAAATAAGCCTTATTGTTAAAAAATGGTAAATAATTGATAACAAAAACTTTGCGGGGCTACTCTCGCGAATCCTTTCTCCGCTGTGAATCTCTTGCGGGAGTCTGGCGTCGGCATTTTGCCATGATCGCCGGGGAGGCGACAAAGTCGATCGGATTTTTCCGTTTTAGGTTCCCGGGGTACAATCGAATCCTCATGGAAACAAGTCGGTCCGGGGGTTTGAGCATTGGTGCGGATACACAAGGTTCGCTACGAGTTTTGCGATGATTATGAATGGATTCGGGTGATCGACGTTTTTCCCCAAAACCATCGCTACCTCCATTTCGAGGATAGCATTCAAGGGGCCATCAGCCTGGATGATCCCGCGCGGCCCGTTTTGGAGTACGTTCGCGTCATGGCCGAGGCCGCCCGGACCTTGCGGCCTGCTCCCCGGCGGGTTTTGATCGGGGGGTTGGGGAGCGGGGCGCTGCAACATCAATTTTCCTGGTGGTGGGGCGGGAAGGCGACCCTTACCTCCGTGGAATCCAATCCCAGGGTGTACGAAATCGCCAAACGCCATTTTCGCATCGGCGAAGATGTCCCGGTGATTGTTGGAGACCTTCGCCAGGTGATGGAAGACCTACCGCCCGATTCGCTGGATTTGGTATGTATGGACTGCTACACGGCCACCTCGATTGCCCACCACCTCACCACGCGGGAGTTTTTGAGCTTGATGTTCGGCCGGCTCAACTCCGAGGGTTGCGCCGTATTCAATTTTTGGAGTCCGGCCAGCAACCAACTCTGTGGGGATCAGATCCGCACGATCCTCGCGGTTTTTGGGGAAGCGGGAATCGCGGCTTGCGGGGAGGACCGCAACCTCATCGTATTGGCGCGGAAAGGGGCGACCCACCCCTGGCCGTCCGCATTGAGGGTGGAGGGGGTTCCCTATCCTCTGCGAATCGTATCCAGGCGCAGCCGATCGAATTGGCCTTCCTACATGCGGGGCGGAGGTCTGATTCGGGATGATAATTTCGGGAGCATGATCGGCGCCATTCGCGTGGATTTGGAATCCTGAACCCGGGCCGCGCGCGAGCAACCTTTCCCCGCCTTTTTCGGTAGAACTAAGGGATGGCGGTTCGCGGTCGACGGGCAAGACCCTCGACGGTGAGCCCTGGCCTCGGAAGCCGGTCCGCGTGGTGGACCTATGAAAAGGCGCGAAGCTTGTCTATGAT
>JBGTRP010000341.1:0-7587 GCA_041940685.1 Acanthopleuribacteraceae bacterium | reverse complement strand
GGTCAAGAACCTGCTCGCCCTGCGCCACGAGTACGACCTGATCCTGGGCTACCTGCAAAACACCATCATCCGCAACATCCTGCGGCGGGTGGCCTCCGATACCTTCTCATCCATCGTCCGCTTCATTTACGGGTATCCCTACAAGTACCTCAACGGCATGAAGCTCTACCGGATATCGGTGTTCGAGGACATAGACGTGGTTTCCACGGGCCACGCCTTCAACGCCGAGCTATTGGCCAAGGCCATTTTGCGCAACCCGGGCCTGCGCGTGGGCGAGGCGCCCTTCCTGGCGCGCGGCCGCTCCCTGGGCCAGACCAAGGCCTTCCGCCTGTCTTCCATCCTGCGCGCGGTGCGCGATATCCTCGTGGGCTACCGTTCGGTGACCCGCTACCGCGACGACATCATCCAAAAAAGCGCCGATGACATGGGTTGATTGAAGAGGAGGCCGCGCGATCCGAGGAATCGAGCTGATTTCCCAAAGACTCGGGCCTCCAGATTGATTACAATCCAGCTACAGCCCTTCAAAAAGGGCGGGGTTGACCGCTTGGTTGAAGCTCACCTGTTCCAGAGTGACCGTCTGTAAAACGGCTCCGGTTTTCAGATCCACTTGTATTGAAGAAAAGGCTCTGGGAATGCCGTCAACCGCTCGGAAGTCGGAAAACCGTGTCTCCAGCCACTTCTTCTCGGGATCGGCATCGGGGTGGAGCGCGCGAAAAGACCGTTTTTTCAATACCATTCCCGATTCGGGATCGAGCACGTACCAGGCTTGATGGCCGTCGGCCAGGGTTACGAGAAGAACGGGACAGGAACGGCCTCCAAGGTTTTCGTAGCCGTCCAATGCGATCCGGTGTCCCCGGCCGCGCATGTCGAGAAAGGTCAGAAAATGGCCCGGTAACTCCAGACCATGGCGCAACGCGGCCGCGCCCTCCGGGCTGGACTGCTCGATTGTGGTGGAATCCGCCATGCATTGCCAGGCGTGTCTCCCGTTGTACGCCTCGGTAAAGACCCGTGAACCGTTCACGAAAATGTCGATCCGCATTTTTCCCTCGGCCACCGCGCGGTAATGGCCATGAAAAACCCTGCCATCTTCTTCGAGGCGCAGGCGGTAATCCACGCTCTTCACTTGCGCCAAGCGGTCGCCCCCCATGGCAACGCGGCTTTTCTCCAACAGCGTTGCCAAATCCTGCTGGGGCGTCGAGGGAAGATTGCCGGTCTGAAAGGCCAGAACCAACCCAAGCGCCACAAACCCAAAAAACATAGAAAAACCTCTCCTTGGGATTTCCCAATCTTTCCATTTGGACGCTTGCCGGAGAAATCGGTTAGCCGGCGCGGAATCTTTCAGCGCGGGAGCCGGATCCAGGCGCCGGAAGAAGCCTCCTTGGCCACTCCGATTGAAATCGGGAGGCCATCCTGGGAAACCCGCTTAGACAAGGGGCAGCACCAGCAGGCGATCCGTCTGTTCATCTTCGCCCAGCACGAAGATTTTTTGGCCCTTGTCCTGAAACCCCATTTTTTCGTAGAAGCGACGGGCGCGCCGGTTCTCGCTCCAAACGCCCAACCACAAAGCCGCGAATCCTCGCGCGCGCGCCTCCCGCGCACAGGCCTCCATCAGGATTGGGGCCAGGCCATCTCCGTGGCAGGCGGAAACCAGGTAAAACCGTTCCAGCTCCCAACAGGGGTTCAAGGACAAGGGAATTTCCGGCTCGCGCTGCCGCAAACCCGCGTACCCGACCAAACGACCTTCGCACCGCATCAAAAGGAACAGCGCGCCCGCCTCCGCCATGATGGCGGCCAGGCGTTGTTCGGTAAAGTTCTCGGCGAGATAGCGATCCATATCCTCGGCGGTATTGTGGGCCGCATAGGTGTCGAGGAAGGTCGTTCTCGCCAGTTCTCTCAAGGCCCGGAGATCCCCGGGCCCCGCGACATGAATGCTGGGACGGCGTTCGCTCATGGTGTTCCCTCCCATGCTGGATGGGGCTTCAGTCGAAGTTGATATAGATGGGAAAATCGATAGCCTGGGGACGGGGGTCCGGCAGCGGCGTATCCAGCCGCAGCAACCCGCCGCGGATCGGGTTTTCCGTGGTGAGTTGGTGCTCCCCCTTGGTCAGAAGGCCTTTTTCGAAAGGGACGCCATCCACCAAGAGCGTGCCCGGACCCTCGTAGCGGTAGTGGTTGGCTTTGAATACCTCAAATTGGGTCACCTGCCCCGGATCCAGGTTGCGCAAAAGCTTTCCGGACAAGTAGATGTTGGGCTTGTAGCGGAAAAAGTGCTGGCTCAGAATTTGGCGCTCCTCGTTTTCCAGCCATTGGGTGCGGTAATTTTTTATGTACAGCACCAGGCCGTTTTCCCGGAACCAGGGGATCATGGGTGGAAAAAAACCACCGCGGTAACGAGTGAAATGCGCGCCCGTCATGAGGTACACGGGATAGGCATCCGGACGGAAGTACAAACCCGCCATATCGAAGACGGCATCTTCCGGTCCGATGATCCGGTCGACCTCGCGCAGGATTTCATATTGGTAGCGATTCCCCGGAGCGGTCTTGTAGATCAGTCGCGGCAGGCTGGTGCTGATGCAGAGACCAAGGATCAGGAGCAGGCTCCAGGGCGCGAGACCCGGCCATCGACGGGAAACCACGGCTTCCACGCCCAGAAAAAGGGTACAGGCGGCCACCAGGGCAAAGGGCGGCAACATGGCCACATGGCTGTAGGGAAAGGGAAAGGGATTGACATGCAGACCCACGAGTCCGAGCAAGGCGAGATACAGGGCAAACAGCAGTCGGCGCCCCACATCCGGTTTTTTCCAAAGGCAGATTGCGGTAGCGAGCGGCGTCATAACCGCGGCAAGCGTGAAAAACAGATTGCGTTGCGCTTCCCTGTAGAGAAAATGCCAGGGCCCGAAGGTGCGCATGTTCTCGGTTTGGCCCGCGATATTTTGCATGGGATAGGTGTAGGAATAGCGAATGAAATCGTCCAGGCTCCCGGCCCAGGCAAGCAGACCCGCGGTGACCGCAACCGGCGCGGTCCAGCACAACATGGGCAGCGCCACCAGGGAGATGCGACGGGCGCGAATCGCCTGGATAAGCCAGAGGGAGCCAAATCCAAAGCAAAAGAACACCGCTTTCTGGGTGAGCAAAAAGGCAAGGCTCATCAGCAGGGCCTGGATACAATAACGGCGCAAGGGCGCGCTTTTCCCAAATTCGACAAATAGCGCGGCCATCACGCACAGGGCCATGGGCCCGTCCGCGCGCGCTTCGATTCCGCGTTCGATGAACGTGGTGTGGAACAGCAGCATGCCGGCGGTCAGCGCGCCCGCCCATCCGCCGTACGCGCGCTTGCCGGCCCAGGCCGCGAACCCGATGGTGGCCAGCAGGAAAACCAGCATTTCCATTCGCGCGTGGATAAAGCTGCGCACGGGATCGTTCAGGAGAATCAAGGGCTGAAGAAGCGGGTACAGCAAGGGATTGTGGCCCTGCCAGAAATCCTCGTACAAGGTCAGACCCCGGCGCATGTTGTAGGCCGCGTGAATATTTTCGACCTCGTCCACCTGGTAATTGCGATTCCAGGAAATCAGGGCGACCAGCACCAGTCCGGCAAGCGCCAGGCAGATCAGCACCGTTTTCAGGATCAGGGTCCCCAGGTCGGAACGGATCGCCTGTCCACCGTTCGGATCTGAAAGGGTCCCATGCTTGGCATCGCTTCGGGGTGATTGGTTTTTCATGAAACTTCCGTTCGCATGGTCCTGGGTAGTTACAATTGGGGACGCCTGCTTTGGCTCAAAGGGTTTGGCTCAAGAAAGGCTCGGTGTGGCTTGGGGGCAAAAGAGTTTAGCGGTTGGATCTCTATTTTTCAGATAAGTCCTCGCGGGCGCGAATCGCCTTGATCTGAACATCGGCATCGAAGATCAGGCGGTGTAGCGCCTTTTCCGCATCGATCTTATGGAGATTCTTCCTGATTTGGGCTTGGGACAGCTTGGGCAAATCGTAACGGGGCATGAACACCAGGCCATCCCTGTCGGTTATACGGCCCGCATAGGTGTAGAGAATCCCCTGGTCGATGAAGGTCCCCGATTGGCGGAAGTAGGGCATTGGTCCTTTCTCTTGATTGGAAATAAAGAGATGGGTGCCGTAGATACCGTAGGGGATTTCCATGCCCAACAGGTGGAGCGCCGTGGGAAACAAATCCTGCAGACCGCCCACATGGTCCGCGATGCCGTCGCGATGCTCCTGAATCAACGTTTCCTGACCCGGAATCAGCACCAAAAAAGGGATGCGGAATGCACGGTTGCTGTTCAGGTCGATGCCCAATTTTTTCAGGGCGAGCTCCTTGCTTTTCGGGTCGAGGGGAGAGATATGGTCCCCATAAAGAAAAATGACAGAATTTTCCCAAAGCCCGTCCCGCTTCATTTGTTCTATGAAAGAGGCCAGGCAATCATCCACGTACCGCGCCAGTTGAAAGTACTTGGTGATCATGGCGTCCTTGGGGAAACCCAGGGTCCAATCGCGATGGCTTTCGGGAACCTTCGCATAGGGATGGTGGCTGCTCAGGGAAATCAGGAACGCAAAAAAGGGGCTTTCCATTTTGGTCAAAAATTCCGCGCCCTCCTCAAAAAAAACCTGGTCAGGCACACCCATGCCCAGCCGCTCCCCGGAAAAGGCGCTCTTGAAGATCATTTCGTCGATGCCGTAGATGGGGTGATTGGTATGGCGGTTCCAAAAGGAAGGATCATTGCCATGTAAAGAAACGGTGTGGTAGCCGCCTTTTCTCAATTGGGCCGGCAAGGCCAGCAGAGTATTTTGAGCGGGAGTGCTCATGGAGGCCATGCGCACGGCATCGGGCATCAGCCCGGTCATCACCATGAACTCCGCATCGGAGGTGCCGCCCTTGCCTACATTATCAAAGATGTAGTCCCATCGCAGCGCCTGCCGTGCGAGCCCGTTCAGGGTAGGGGTAACCTCCTCGCCCTCGACCTCGAGATCCAGGAGAAAGTGCTGGAAGGATTCCAGGGAGATCAGGATCAGATTGCGCCCCCGGGCGCTTCCCCTCAGGGGACTGTCGAGGTCGTTGAGGTCTTTCTTCTCCTGCAAAAGTAGATCCACGACTTTCAGGTCCTCGGCGGTCACTTCCACCCGCTCGAAGGGCGCCTTGATCGCGTTCCATACATCGTGGAGGTGAAAATTGAAGAGACCAAAAAAGGTGGCGAAATCTCTTTGCGAGCTGAAAAAGGAGAGAACGAACGCCACCTCGGCCTGCCCGGGTTGCTCGGTATGCGCCTTTGCCTCGGCGTGTTCCTGAATGGAAGGGAAGAAAAAGGCGACCTTGCCACAGTGATAGGCGAGCACGAAAAACAGGACCGCCATGCTTCTGTCCAGCCAGGGCGCGAACCGGGAGGATAGGTGAGGAACCTTGAATTTGGCGGCAAGCCATCCGGTGCTCCCAATGAGGACGTACAGCAGGAGCAGCAATACGTCGCTAAAGGCGAAAACCGCCCGTAAGCTGGTGCGCACATCCCAAAGTTGGTGGGCGGCCTTAAAGCTGTCCAAGGAAATAATGGCTGAAAAGAAATCAAAATACACGCGATCCGCCAAGAGCAGCAGGGTAAGGAGCGCGCCACAGCCACCGAAAAAGGGCCAACGCCAACGAAATGGCAACAACAATCCCAGCCCAATTACGGAAAAGGGCACGACGAGCCGCCAGGCGTGCCCGGGCAGAAAAGGCCAGGTGCGCGTCATCAGGAAATTCTGAACGGCGTCCAGCAGACGGGTATCCGTTTCTGCTGTAATTTTTGCCAGTAACCGCCCCTCCTGGTGGTAGAGAGAAAATACCAGCAGCAGGTACAGACCGATAAAAACGCAACGCCACCCCCAGGCGGCGAAACCCTTGGGCGCATCGGGGTTGGGCGGGTGTGTGCTTTCATTCATAGGCATGGGGCTCCCGGTCTGAAGCCCTTACCATAGACCAACCTCCCGCGCTTTGACAACGGATTTCGGGAAAGCGGATCCAAGCCCGAGGGAGATGGCCGAGCACCAGCCTTTTACCGGAGGTGACAAAAATTGTCAGCACTCATTTTCACCATGCGAAAGAGCCTCAAAACGGGCGGTTTGCCGGTCAAGCCGCCGGGCGATTTCTGGAAAACCCTAATTTTTCGGGATCCAGCGGCGATAGGAGGCGGTAACCCCGCCCAAAATTCGAATGGGCGGGGCGCAAACCTTTCAGCGGAGGCCAACTCCCGACGAAGGGTAGCGCCAATTTTTGTCAATTTCGGGAGCCTTCCCCGGTACGCGGCTCCCATTTTTTGCCAAAACCCGCGCGCCAACCTTGGACGCGCCGAATGGCTCGTAACTATAACTCTCTTGATTTAATAGCTTTATATGTCTTGTTTTTTAAAAACTAATCTGGCATAGCGTTTGCAACCCTGGAGGACCTCACGGGTCGAAATTCATCACCTGTAAAATCACGATAATTAGGGAAGGAGAGTCCGTTGAAGAATAAAAAAGGCTTTACCCTTGTCGAATTGATGGTAGTTGTTGCGATTATCGCCATTCTGGCGGCCGTTGCTCTGCCGCTTTACTCGACTTTTAAACAGAAATCGAAAGCATCCACCGCCTTGAAGGGCGCCATGGGAACCACCCAAGCACTGCAAGTTTTTTACAGTGACACCTTCAGCTTTGGTTCCGTTAGTCTGTCCGCTGGTGGCCGTCTCAACGGCACCAAGGGCGGCGCTTCCGTCCGCGTTGGCACCGGCTTGCCGACCGTTCCCAATTTGAGCTGGTCCGTTACCGGCGCTGGTTCTCGTTTGACCATCACCTGGGTCTTTTCCGACGGTTGTAGATCTACCGATTGCGACGGTTCTCTGTGCTTGGATTGTGACGCTGACAGTGACAAATGCGAAATCACCACCGTTGTGAACAACAGCGAATTCGGTTTGAACGAAGGCGCCGCTTCCTGTCCGTAAAGGTTCATTCCATCAGAGTTTTTTCTTGAACCATCCCACGACGGCAGTCATTCTCCTCTCTTTCGACGAATCCTGCTAGAAACCTAGTTCGTGGTCCGGGAGACGTATGTCTTCAGGACCACGATACAAACCCAATTCGGCCTGGATGAGGGTTCAGCATCCGCCCGCTAAGTTCAGCGCCGATTTTTTTTAAGCCCCTCTGCCTCGTGTGGAGGGGCTTTTTTCATGAGCAGCGCAAGGCCCCATGGACACTTGCTCGCAATCCTTGCAATCGTCTATACTGTTCGGCGATTCGAGACCCAAGCTCTTGCCCGAATTTTTGAAGACAAGCGGCGCGTTTTCCCTCCTCCACCCTCGTGGATAGGCGCGCGTACGCTGTCCCTTGAAGACCCCAGGAGGAAGTGGCCCATGATTTTCATTCTCTTTGCCTTGCTCGGCTTTCAAGATTCGGGTCAAGCCGAGGTGCGTTGGGAACCCATTCCAGCGGGAAACCGGATCGATCTCGGCAGTTTTCAGTTCGTGATTCCCGACGGTTGTTACTATACCGATGAGCAGAACGTCCACAACATGTTCAGGCTCGCCGGCGCGGATTATATTCCCAACGCGGTCGGAATGCTGTTCAGCACCGCGGCCA
>JBGTRP010000340.1:0-7588 GCA_041940685.1 Acanthopleuribacteraceae bacterium | reverse complement strand
AGTGCTTACCGGCATCCCGCTGCAACAAGCTCCAAGCAACAGGTTGAGTTTGCGATGACTGCTGCTTGGAGCTTGGCGCTTCCAACTGCCGCATTGGCGTTCCTAAAACACCACACAAAAGTGAAGATTTTGACCGCCAAGGCGACTAGAGGAGCCGCCGGGAGCTTAAGGGAACGGGCTAAAAAAGCTCCTTTGCACTGCTGTTGTAAAAATTTGTTTCGAGGGTTTGTTTCCCAAACCTCTTTGCTGCCAAATTTCTGACTTATGGCAACTGTTTTTGCATTATTTGGAGCCCCTCAGCTCTATTATTTTTTCCAGCCCCGCACACCCTCAGCAAAGCTGAAATCGTTTCACAAAGGTCTCACACAATTTTTTTTCAAACCCTTAATTGGCTTTTTCGAGAAATGGGTAAAGTGCGGGATTGAACCTAAAGAATCTACAAGTCTTTTCTGGGCAATGGTGGTTTACTTCGATTTCCGGCGCCGCAATAAACCCAAAAGAATTCACCAAACCGAGTAACTGGTTGTTTACGCCCGTGATCCCCGTCACTCATAACGCCGCTTCTTTGGTCCCGATTAAACCGCGAGGATTGCCAATTGTCTTGACAATTGATGTACCCCGGAGCCCAAAGGAAACCACGGACTCGGGAGCAAAGAGCGGTAAAAGCGGCTGAATCCGAGATCCTTCGCAAAGGGAGGTGCGGTCGGTCAAGACCATGTGGCATCGCCGGGTTTCAGGGGAGGCCGAAAACACGGGGCCATGGTTCCCCTGTTGATTCTTCAAATTATCTTGAAAGAGACCTATCGGGAGCGATGATGCCTACCTATCGGTTCGGTCCATTTACCTACCATCCCCAGACCGGGGCCTTGCGGTCCTCAAAATCCCAACAGCTTTTGAGGCAGCAGGTGAATCGCCTGCTCCTCCTGCTGATCAAAAACCGCGAGCGCGTCCTCACGCGGGAGGATATTTTGGCCGAGATTTGGCCCGGCGAGTACGTGGAGCCCAATAACTTTTTCCAGTGCGTCAACCATTTGCGCAAGGCTCTGGGCGAGCAGGCAGACGCGCCCCAATTCTTTCGAAACTTTCGCGGCAAGGGATACCAATGGATCTGCCAGGTAGAAGAAATGCGCGCCTCGCCCCTCCGGCGATTCACCGAACCGGTCCAGCTCAAGATCTGGCTGGCGGCCGCCATCGGCGTATGCGCAATGCTGGGAATTGGCTGGTTGGTTGCCGCGCCCCTGTCGAGTTCGAGATCCTCGGCGCCTGGAACCACTCAAAGGGAAACGGAGGCGCGGGTTCTTGTTTCCGCCTCAAACCACGACCGTCATTGGCGCTCCGTTTCCGCGGCAAACCGGTCCGGGGCGCCTTTGCCCTTGGCCGCACTTTCTTTGATGGACCAAATGAAGAACCACCGCATGAAGGTCTTTGCCAGGATTCGGACAGCCTATCTCCTGGGAGAACTCCCTCATTGTGAGACCTTGCTCACCATGGCGGGCGTGCGCGCCAGGGAATTGGGCGATTCGGAGGCGGAAGCAATGGCGGAATTGGTCCTCGCCCGCATTGGCCGTTATCGCGACCCCGCTTCCGCCAAAACCAAGGCGTTGCGCGTGAAGCGGATCAGTGTCGATCTGGGAAATGACTTCCTGTATTTCGAAGCCTGCTACAGCCTGGTATTCATTCACCTGGACCTGGGAGAGACAGACCTCGCCTATCATCAGCTTCGTGAGCCCCGCTTCCTGGCCGCCATGAAAACGGACCGTCAACACGCCCTCGCGAAACTCGCGGAAGGCGTACTCACCCTCGGTGACAACCACATGGCGCGGGCGGAGACGATCTTGATGGAGCTCAAAAGCTTTCCCTCAACCAAAATGCGGGACACCGCGCCCAAGATTCGGCTTTTTGAGGCCGCGTTGCTCTTCGCTCAAGCCCGATACGACCAGGCGGCAACGAAGGTGAACAGCGCCCGTGGCCTTTTTCTCGAGGGGCGCAAACAACCGCTATTGGAAATGCGAAGCTTGTGGCTTTCATGCCAGATCGAGACCCTGCGCGGCAACGCGGTAGAGGCGAATCGGCTCCGGGCTCGAACCGCTGAAATCGCCGACCGCTATGGTTTCCATTTTTTTAAGGGAAACATGAAAGGGCTTGTGACAGGCACCTCTTCAGACCAGCACCTCAAATTTGGCGCCGAAAATCGGGGTGCGAAAGGTTTGCCAACCGCGCTCGATGCGCCCACGCCGGAGACCTTTCCGAAGGGGTTCTTCAACCTCTAAGCCGGGCAAGTTGCAAGATTGCAAGTGGCAAGCCGCAAGTGAAACCCGTTCAAGCCTCGTCTTTTAATTTGTTTAGAGCCAGTTAATTAAAAAAATTTAAGTTAGATTTAAAGCAAAATTACGTTGTTCGAAATTGAGTGGGAACCCTAGCTTCAAACCGTCATGCCGATGGCAGAATTCATTGACGGTTTTCGGAGGTTTTCATGTCCCCATTCAAGCGCGACCTGTTTGTTTTTGGTTTGGCCTGTTCTCTGCTTCTACTCCCTCCAAATTTCGCGGACATCCAAAAGGAGGGGCCACCGCTCGCCGGGGACACCCGGGAGCGAGTATGGCGCATTCACTTGTCTTCTTTCGAGGCGGAAAGCAATGGCCTATTGGAGATATTCGCCGAGGTCGCCTGCCTGAAAGAGGACGACCGCCTTTTCCAACCAACACTCTTACGGGGTCCGTTTTCGGAATGGCTGACGGACTGGTGGGTTCATTCCCCCGCGCCAAAGCTCTCCGCCACGAGGGCGGGCGACACCTATGCCATCCGATTTTTTTTAAAATACGATCCCGAGAACCTGCCTTTCTCCTACCGCCGCTTTCAGCTTGGCCTCCGCGATGAGGCGGGCCAGGTGGTGGAGAAGTTGAACGCCTATGTTTATTTTACGCCTTACGGAATCACGGAACTGTGGAATCCCAATGACTTTGGAACCCTCAACCGCCGCTGGGACCGCATGCATCAAGGGGAGGCGGAACGCCAAAAATGGGAATTGTCCCAACTGAGCAAAAGAGGGCTGGATCTCTTGAAAGCCGCGGGACCCGGGGGACAAACGGGGCTCAACCAGGCCAAACCCCGGAAAACGGAATCGCTTCCAGGTCTGGCCTATGCCATTCCCGTGGCAACGGGGCCCGAGGATCAAAATCCACAGGGTAAAACGGATTTTTTGGGAACGGTCGAAGGCCAGGTGATGGTCAAGATTAATAGCGCCGAAATGAATATTGCTGACATCGCGGTGGAAGTTTGGGAGCTCAATCCCCCCGGCAACCATCTCCTGGCCACGGGTTTTACGGACGACGACGGACGGTTCAGCATCCCTTTTCAGGCCAACGGGGGCGGCTCATCCGAAATGGCGGTGTACCTTACCCTGGTTTCCTACAATCAGAGTGACCTGATCCGGGTGAGAAACGAATTCGGCGCCATTCGCAATGAGTCCTTCTTCACAACGATGCCGGCCGTTTTTCAAGCCGGTATCCAGAGCACACATGATTTCGGAAAATTCGAGGCCGACACCAACCTGGCCAAACCTCAGCTGCTTCATTGGGCCAACCGTTCGCGTCAATTTGTCGATGGCGAAGTCCCCGGAGTATTACCCGATATCGCGACAGAACGGCTTCATATCATGCCATCCTTCATCGGCAGCAACGAGGCCTTTTTCTTTCCGGGCGGCTATACCTGGGATCTCATTTTCGTCACGCAGTTTGTCATCGGCCCCAACATCGCCGTTACGGCCGCGATTTTGGCGCTTGTCAGCGACCGCGACGGGCTTTACTTTGGCGCGGACCGCGAAACCGATGAGAACAAGTTCTTTCACGAGTTCGGTCACTACCTCATGTGGCATTTGCAGGGCAGGTCATGGATCAGCATTTCGGAAGCCGGGTTCGCCACTCACTGCAATAGCTACAACAGCCCCAATCCCAAAATTTGCTGGACCGAGGGGTTTGCCCACGGATTTGCCAATATTATGGATACCTGGAGCCAGGCCGATGATGGCGAATATGGCGCCGACAATTGGGGCTTTTACGAGGAGCGCACCAGGCTCAGCGGCAGGCGGGTCGAGGACGTGATCCGGCTCCAACATGGATTCCTTTCCGAATGGAATGTGGGCTGTGCGCTGTACGACCTTTGGGACGGCCCCGGGCAACCGCTCCAAAATGGCAGCCCGCTGCCAAATGCAAGCGATACCGATGATTTGGGTATCGATGATGTCGAACTATCGTTTGCCGATATCGTGCTGCCCCTGCAAAACCATGCGGGAACCGGTGGCTTTCACATGGATGAGGCTGTTTTTGGCCCTCTCTTCGGCAATGATCAGGAACAATATCTCCTCACCGATATCGTGGCATACCATGGCGCCCTCATGGATGCGCTCTCCCCCGATTGCCAAACCCAACGCCAGGTCACCGATTTGCTCAATGCCGATTCGGTCAACAATTTCTTCCCCACCAGTTTCCTCAATGGCGATTTGCTCAGCTCGGACATGCTTGCCTTCAACAACGACGTCACGACGACGACCTACGATGCAAACGGCAACCCAACGGGCGTTACGGTGAACAACTTTTCGGTGGATGTGACCATGCTGCTGGACGAGAACGACGAGTACAACCTGTCCAACTTTGAATCCGTTCCCAACAGCTATACGCTTTCCGACGATTTATTGGTGAGCGGGGATCCGGTCAGAAACAGCGCGATTCTCTATTTCAACGGCGCCAGAACCTTTGGCTGGCAGAGCCCGGCCAACAGCTATGCCGCGCCCTGGCAACCCGGAATCCCGCCCGGAGAAGCCTTGGACGTGGACCTGTGCGGCAATATGACCTTGGAAGTGCGGGAAGGCGGCAAACTGGTGGTCGGAGAGCCCAATGCGCCGCCCGCCACCGTGCGGCTGACCAGCGGCAGCACCCTCATCCTGGGGGGCGACGGCAACGGCGCCGTTCTCGCCCAGGAAACCACCTACAACACATTCGTAAGCATGGGCACATTGGAAATCAACGAGGGTTCGCGGTTCATCGTGGAAGCGGGAGCGACCCTGATTTACAACCGCGGCGGCAATATTCTCCTCAACGCGGACACTTCCGTATTGGAAATCTACGGCGACATCATCGTTTCGGAAATGGCCAATTTCAAACCCACGGGCGATGGCGAGGTGATTTTCGGGCTACCGGACCTGGGCGGCGCGCCCAACGTGACCGTCAACAATCTTTCGGTCATACAATTTTTGGAGCTCCGCATCCGGCTCCTGCCCTTCACCTATTTCCGGCCGGATGACCATACCCACACGAGCTTCCTCATGGAGCACGGCATTGCCGGCATGGGCGAGGGCAGTTACATTCACACGGGCGTCGGGACGCTGGTCATGGATCTCATGGATTACGCCAGCACCGACGGGGGTTTCCACCAGGGGGTCTGGATCAACAACATCAACCACAGCATTACGGAAATCACCATGAGTGGCGGGGCCCCGGGTCTTTGGGGCCAATCCACGATCATGCCTCTGATTGTCGAGGAAAGCGACATCCTTAATTGCGACACCGGTATTCTGGTGGGAACAGGCGGCGTCTATTTCGGAAGGGGAACCATCAGCAACTGTGCGACCGCGGGCATCGAAGCCGTGGACGGCATCGTGACCGTCGAGGATTCCGTGCTCGAATGGAACCATCTTGGGATTCATACCTTCGGCGGTAGAGGAACGCTCTCGGAGGTCATCGTCAGAAATGGCGATATCGGCTGGCGGGCGGAAGATCCCTCTTCCGACTTGTCAATCCTCAGCTCCAGTTTCTCCAACCACGCCGAATTCGGCATCCACGTCAACAGCTTCTTTGTCGAGGCGGAGCTCAACGATGTGTTGATGGAATTCAATCAGGTCGGTCTGCGGGCCGAGGGCAGCATGGACGTGCGCATCGACTGCTCCAACTTTATCGACAATATCGATAGCGCGATCACCATGGCCGATGGCGCGACGCTGGATATGAGCGCCTTTGCCCACAACACCATTCAAGGCAGCGACGTGAATCTGACGCTTGTGGATGCGGCGCGACCCCTTTTGGACGGAGGCCATAATCGTTGGACAACCACCGATGCCGGTGATTTCAATATTTTGGGAACGATTGTCCACGGGACCTGCGACTGCACCCCTGGCCAGGACGCCATGGGAAACCCTGTCTGCGATGATCCCTGGTATTTCAGCGATATCTCGGGGGAATTGTCCTTTCTCGAAAACAGCTTCACCACGCCGATCCTATCCGAACGCATCGAAATTCTCGATGCCGCCACGGGCCAATGCGCCTATCTGCCGCTCACCTCGCCCGCGGTGCAGACTTGTCCCATCATTCCCTAGCGGGATGCGAGGGGGGCGCCCAGCCGGGGGCGCCCAGACGGGGGCGCCCAGCCCAGCTGGTCAAGGTGAACCGAAAAGGGCTTACCGGCATCCCGCTGCAACAAGCCGCAAGTTGGGTTTGCTCTGCCCTCGCTTGCTGCTTGATTCTTGTCACTTGCAACTGGCGCCTTGACATTCGAAAAACTTGACACAAGAGTAAAGGTTTTGACCGCCAAGGCTTCTAGGGGTGTTCCCCGCGCCAATCCGGATAGGTTGAATTCGGCCCAAGGCATCCCAGCAGGCAAGATTCCAGAGCCCAGATTCAAGCGGGAAAACGCGGCTTTCCTTGCATCTGATCTCTGACCTCTGATTTCTGATCTCTGGATCCGGCTACCTTGGAGGCGCGGCGTCCGCCAAAACCGGGATTGTGGCCGTCTGGAAAGAACCCCTTGGGCGGAAACCCGCCGCCACGAAGTCAGTTCCGATGATCCCGCCGGGGACAAATGACGCAGCACGAATCGCCAATGTCGACTTGGAGGAGGCCCTATATTAGAATGATGCCTTGCTAAGACATGCATAGTGAGAGGCTTCAACGGTCCGGCAGGTAATCATGAGAATATGTCCCATTTGCAACCAGGAATTTAAGCGCGGCAAGCTGTGCCCGGATGACGGGGCCACCCTGATTTTGAAATCCAGACTGGACGACGCCCTGATCGGCCAGGTGCTCAAGGACGCCTACCGCATCGAAGAACAAATCGGCGCGGGCGGCATGGGCGCGGTGTATCGGGTCACGCAAATTCGCCTGGGGCGGTCGGTAGCGGTCAAGATTTTGCTGCCAAAGTTCCAATCGACCCCGGAAATGGTGCGCCGCTTCTTCCGTGAGGCACAACTGCTCAGCCAGCTCAACCACCCCAATATCGTCACCCTGTACTCGTTCGAGGAGGAAGCCGGCGTCTCGTTCCTGACCATGGAGCTGGCCGAAGGCCGGCGCTCTGGCCGCGGTGGTCCCGCGCGACGAGCCGCCGTGCCGTTCCTCCTGGCGTTCCTCTTCCTCCAGGGCTGGGCCTGGACCGCCTGGTGGCTGAACGGCGTCACCCTCGCGACCCGCAGCCTCTACAGCTTCTCCTTCTTCGCGCTCACGGCACTGCACGCCCTGCACGTCCTCGGCGGCTACGTCCCGCTCTACCAGGTGCTGCGAGGCGCGAAGGCGCACCACTACCACCGCGACGAGCACGCGGGCCT
>JBGTRP010000339.1:0-7593 GCA_041940685.1 Acanthopleuribacteraceae bacterium | reverse complement strand
ACCGTGATCTCAAGCCGGCCAACCTGATCGTCGACGGTGAGGCGGTGAAGATCCTGGAGCATCCAACGGCCATCGAAAAGTACAGTTGGGCGCCGGATGGGAAGCGGTTCGCTTTCCTCGCCGGGGAGGCCAAGGACCTGCAAGAAAAACGATTGGAGGAACAGGGCTTCGATCAGGAAATATTTGAGGAGGACTGGAAGCGCACCCTGGTTTGGCTGGCCGACCTCTCCGGGGATGACCCGAAAGTTTCCGCCTGGAACCTCGCGGGCTCCGCGGTTGATCTGAGTTGGAGCCCGGCCGGAGATTTGGTAGCGGTCAAGATCGCGCCCACCCCTCTGGTCGACGACACCATCATGAACAGCAAATTTCTAATAGTGGACGCGGCAACCGGAAAAGAACGCTCCCGAGTGGAAACGCCGGGCAAATTGGGCGATTTCGCCTGGAGCCCGGATGGCAAACACCTGGCCATGATCGCCGCGGCCGACCGGCATGACCCATCGCCCGGCCGCTTATTCGTGGCCTCGGCCGAGGGCGGTGAACCGCAAACGTTCTTAATGAAGGCCGAGGGCGAGGTCCGCACCCTTGCCTGGGCCGGCAATGACGCCCTCTTCTATCTTTGGGACGTGGGCGTTTCTACCAGCCTTTGTTCCCTGGTCCCTTCCCAAGGCAAGATGGAAACCCTGTTGGCTGGAGAAGAGCCGCTTTTTGCCACGCTCTCCTTTCATGCGGATTCCCAAACGCTGGTCATGACCGGCGAATCGCCGCGCTACCCGCCCGAGCTTTTCCAATGGCGCATGGGCGCCCCCGCCGCGGACCGTCTGACCCATGTCAACCCCTGGCTTGAAAACAAAACCCTGGGCCGTCAGGAGATCGTCAAGTACCGCGCCCGGGACGGACTCGAGCTGGAAGGCCTGCTGATTCGGCCGGTGGGAGAAGTTCCCGGCAAGCGCTATCCGTTAATTCTCACCGTGCATGGTGGTCCCGAATCTCATTTTCGCAATGGATGGCTGACCCGTTATTCCTATCCCGGCCAGGTCGCCGCGGGCCGGGGATTTGCCGTGTTTTATCCCAATTACCGGGCCAGCACAGGGCGTGGAGTGGCCTTTTCCAAGTTGGATCATGGCCGGCCCGCCATGGAGGAGTTCGATGATCTCGTCGACGGGGTCCGCCACCTGATCGAGGAATTGAAGCTGGTGGATGAAAAGAGGGTGGGAGTCACCGGCGGTTCCTACGGCGGTTACGCCACCGCCTGGTGCGCCACCAAACTTTCACAACATTTCGCGGCCGGCGCCATGTTCGTGGGGATAAGCAACAAAATCTCGAAACAGGGGACCTCCGATATTCCAGGCGAGGTAGTGGATGTCCACGACCGCAAGGAGCTTTGGGAGGACTGGCAACTTTTCCTTGAGCAAAGCCCCATCTACCATGTTGAAAATGCGCGCACCCCGCTGCTCATCCTGCACGGGTCCAAGGACCCGCGTGTGCCGCAGTCCCAGTCCATGGAACTATACCGGCACCTCAAGCGGTTGGGCCAGGCGCCCGTCCGATACGTGCGTTATCCTGGTGAAAAGCATGGCAACAGCAGAGCCGCCTCGCGCTACGACCTCAACTTAAGAGTCCTGCGCTGGTTCGAGCACTACCTTCAGGGAGAGGGCGGCGAAATGCCGCCCATGAATATCGATTATCACAAAGAGCAGCCCGCGCAAGAGAAACCCGAATGGGAGGCCCAAACATCGCGGCCCTGAGACGGTTGCGTTCCGGATCCGGAACCAACCGCGGCTGCCGTTCGCTTCCAAAAAAGCATGACTCGGCCCACTCCGTCCGCAAACATCCCTGAATTCGCGGGCCGGGCGCCAACCTCCGCCAGGAGAACCTTTCCATGATTCGCAAAAAACTGAAAATCAACGACGGTTTCTCTTCCACCACGCCCTGGTTGCGCAGCGAGGTCCGGCGCATGCAGAAAGCGTTGGCGGAAAGCGGCGCCCGAGTGGGGGCCGACGGTTTTTTCGGCGGCAAAACCCAGGACGCCGTGAAAACGTTTCAGCAAAACCAAGGTCTGGATGTCACGGGCGTGGTCGAAGGGGAAACTTGGAAGGCCCTGGAGCCTTTTCTCGAAAAGGTGCATGGGCCGCTGCTGGCTTTGATCAAAAAATTATTAAAGAGCTTTGTCGGTGACCTGGACTGGGTGCATGACCAGGAAGGCCATATCGGCAGGGCCTACTGGCCGGGCGGCCAATCGGGCGTTACCCTGGACCCCGGTGTGGACCTGGGCTACGCGGATCCCGATCTCGTAGAAAAGCTCTACCAGCCTCTTTTGAGCGATGAACAATGGCAAGCCGTGACCCAGGTGTTCGGTACACGCGCGGGTGAAGCGCGCGAGGCCCTGGGCGACGACCCGGTATTGAGGACCATTAAAATGGGACGCGTTCAGGCGGAGGAGATTCTGCCCCATGCCGCCAAACCCTATTGGGACCGCATCGCCAAACGCTTTGCCACCCTCAAACAAGAGGATACCCTGCCCGCGGTGCAAACCGTTCTCCTTTCCCTGGCCTACAACCGCGGACCCGGCAACGGGGCGCTGGATGTGCTCAAGCAACCCCTGGAAGAACAGGACTGGGCGGAGGTCGCCAGTATCGTGGGAAACATGCAACAAGATCACCCGCTGAAGGGCATCCGCAAACGACGCCAATGGGAATCGCGCTTGATTCGCGCCGAGTTGGCCTAAGCCCCGCCGATCGCCGGCGAAGGTTTGTATGGGAACTTTTCCTGCCAGGATTCACGTGGTTTTTGCCAGGGATGCGCCATTGGCCATGGTCATCCGGCGCGGTCCCAGCCGTTTTGTGGCCACCCTGCTTTGGAACCGCGATGACGACTCCTTCCAAATGGGACAATGGTTGAAAGGCAGAATCTACGAGCGCCGTTGCGACCTGTCGCCCAATGGGGAGTTCTTTCTGTATTTCGCCATGAATGGAAAATGGCAATCGGAGGTCAAGGGTTCCTGGAGCGCCATCTCCAGGGCGCCCTTTTTGAAAGCGCTTGCCCTATTCCCCAAGGGAGATTGTTGGCAAGGCGGGGGCCTCTGGACCGGAAAATACCAATACTGGCTCAATGGTTGTAGTAATTCCGCGCTCTACAACACCAGGCTGGTCCAGCGCGATGAGAGCTATGCGCCGGCAAAATATTTCGGCAGCGAATGCACCGGCGTCTATTATCCCAGGCTGCTGCGCGACGGCTGGAAACTGAGAGGAGAACATGAGGAATCGCGCATGCAAAGTCCGCATGTTTTCGAAAAACAGCTTCCCGATGGGTGGCTGTTGCGAAAGCTGGCCCATGCCGAGGTAGATACCCCCGAGGGCAAGGGCTGTTATTGGGACGAGCACGAGTTGGCGCAACCCTCATCGAATGCCCGCATGGCGTTTCCGCATTGGGAGTGGGCCGAGTGGGATCGGGAACGGCTGGTCTGGGCCAGCGCGGGCAAACTATACGGTGCGCGGGTCGGTGCGGGTGGGCTCCACGAGGAAAGGCTGCTCCACGATTTCAACGGCATGTCCTTTGAACCCATTGAAGCGCCTTACTGAGAAGGCCTTCTCATGCCTCGCCCCGCCGTGGACATGGTCAAAGGCTATTGACATTTTGCCGCGAAAGAATTCAAATTGGGGTTGCGTCCAAAAAATCGGGAAATGGGGCTGTAGCTCAGTTGGGAGAGCGCCGCGTTCGCAATGCGGAGGTCGGGAGTTCGAATCTCCTCAGCTCCACCACCCGAAAGCGAATCAATCAAGCATATACGGAAGACGCGCTCTTTCACTGGCCCCTGGCGCCGTCGAAATCTAGGCGATAAAAGGCTTAGTTTTTTAATTGTTTTTCGATCCGGGCCGCCAGATTTTCCTTCCAAGCTTGGGAATGCTTTTCATTGGGAAGCGATTTGAGGATGCGTTGTGCGGCCAAAAGGGTTTCCCGGCGCTCCCTTGGGAAAACATTCAAACTAAGCGCATAGTCCAGGGCGGTTAGCGCGCTTCGGTCCTGGCCCGCGTTGACGGCAGCCTCGGCGTAAAGCAGCAGGTCTCTGTTCTGAGGAAAAGGGGCCAACAGCGGCGTAAGCAAATCGAGCGCCTGAGCTGCTGTTTGCGGGTCTCCACTATGGATTCGCCAAGCCGATCGCAACCGAAGCGCATCCACGAATAACGGATGTTTGGGACCCACGGAATTCAATGCCTTTTCCAGTTTCCTCAAACCCGCCCAATCGCCTACGCCCTGCAGGCGCCAACCATCGACGACCGTGGATTCCTGAACTTCCATGGGCTGCAATTGCAGTGGAATGGGTTGGCCCTGTGCAATCTGGTCTTGGCGGAGTCGCAACAATGCGGCCCGGGCCTCGGTATTGTTCCGATCGGCCCTCAAGACCTGGTTTAACAACGCCGTGGCCTTGTTCGAATGGCTACGGGTCAAATGCATGAGGGCCAGAGCCGTGTTTTTGGCGGGCCCTTGGGGCATTTGTTGAAGGAAGCGCATGGCCCGCGTTTTTTGACCTTGGCGCAGCAGCCGCCGAACCAAGTAGCCAAGATCCTCGGATAGTTCGGCCGCGTCCAAAGCCTCATAGCCCGCCAGCAAACGATCCACTTGGGTCATGTCCAGGGGTTTTCCAATAATTTTCGGGGAACGGGTGCGAAATTGATTGTGGTAATCGGAATTGGGCGGCGCCGACCCCGCGAATGCCCGCGCGCCGGAAAAGTTCATATTCCGTGCGGCAAGCAAATCCTCGGGAACCAAAACACCGATCTCCCGCCACTGCGGCCCTGCCGTTTGAAGCGCTTCCCATGAATTTTTTTCCATGTCCCAGGCTGTTTTTGAAGCCATCAGGATCACCACATTGGGTTTGGGCCGGTACAGTTCAACATGGGGAAACACATGGGTGGCCGTGGCGACAAACGTCTGAAGCAGGGCCGCATCCGCAAAAGCCAACCCCAACCATGCGACAAACACGCCCTCGGCGTTCAAACGGTCTTTTACAATTTGAAAAAATTCCACCGTGAAAAGATTTGAAGAGCTACTCGTCCAGGGATGCGACGGTTGTGAAACGATGGCGTCGAATTGCCGGCTGGCGAGCCGCAACGCACCTCGTGCATCATGGATATGCAGTCTTAATCTGGGGTCATCCAGAGGGAAAAAGCGCCTTTCCGCCACGCTCCGGTTTGCCCGAACGACTTCCGGTTCGATCTCGATGACGTGAATTTCCTTCAAAGTTTCGGGAAGATCGCTGACGGTGATCCCCGCCCCCAATCCAATGACCAATTGGTTTTGTGCATCGGGACGGGCCAAAAAAGGTAAAAGCGATAACCACCGTGCGACCGCAAAACGGCCGGGTAAATCCCAGGGACTGGCAATTGCAGACTCGGGTAATCCATTGGTAGTCAGTCTGTAGCTGGAGGATTCTTCGGTCAGGAGTATGGTCCCGCTACGACCCACCCCATAATGGGCAATTTTTTCCGGAGCAACCGGGTTCGGGCGACCCAAGGGAGAATGTTGCAAGAGTCGCCATGGTGTTGGCGGTTGCCGCCAAATCAGGGTCCCCAAGGCGACGGCGGTCAGGAGTATGCCGAAGTAACGCCTAGGCGCCCTCGCCAGGGAAGCAGCGCCCGCCAGGGCCAGGCTCGTTCCCACGAGCAAGGTTGCGGTTGCGGCGAACTTCATGGCCGGCAGCAACAGGTAGCCGGTGGCCCATGCGCCCAGGATGGCCCCAACGGTGTTCCACGAAAAGACCCGCGCGGCCGCTCGCGCCGCGGCAGCGGGCTCGTGCGCCAGAATCCGTACGGCCAATGGAAAAGTGGCGCCGATCGCCGTGGCGCCGGGTAAGAGGACGAGGCCTGAAAGCCAGGCGCCCCGCACCCAAAACCCTTGAAGGTGGGCGGCTTGGCTTAAGGCTTCGAGCGCATCCAGTGAAACGAATGCGGCCAGGAACAGGACGGCGGTGGCCAACTGGACGAAAACCATGGCGCTTTCGGCCCCCTTTCTCGTTCGGGCGAGTCGCGCGGCGGCAGCGGAGCCCAAAGCGATCCCGGTTAAGAAAGCTGCCAAAATGGTTGCGAATGCATACATGCTGCCCCCCAGTATATGGGTGAGCAGGCGCGTCCACAGAATTTCCCAGGAAAAGGAAACCATTCCCGACACGAGCATGATCGGCAGGATCCAGAACGCCGCTGATTTGGAGGAATAGGTTTTTGGGGGAATAGGTTCAGTTTCGGGCTGAGAACGGGTATTTGGTTTTATACACAATATCAGGGCGAGGCCGAATATCAGCAGATTGAGACCCGCGGCGATGCGGACCGTGTCGCCAAGCCCGAATTGAGGGAGCAACACCACTGCTGTGACCAGGGTTCCCGCGGCCGCACCGGCCGCATTCACCGCGTATAACTGACCCAACTTGGGTCCGATGTCCCGGTCCCGATGGACAGCCCAACGCGCCAGCAACGGCAAGGTGGCGCCCATGAGGCCCGTGGGGATCAATAAAATGGCGAAGGAGGTCACCACATAAAAAATGAAGATTGGCAAGGATGATGTGGCCGTGTGGAAGTCCTGCCCGCCAAAAATCCTGGTTTGCAGCACACCCACGGCCCGAATGGCCATGGGTATGGCCAGCGCGGCGAGACCAATGGCCAATTCCAGGACGGCATAGGTCAGAATCGGCCGTTTCAGCCGGTATGCCAAATGGCCGCCGATTCCGGCGCCCAAGGCAAGGCCCGCCATATAGGCGGCGAGAACGGTCACCAACGCCAGTTCGGAGGCGCCGAAGACCAACCCGAACTCCATGCTCCAGGCCGTTTGATAGGCCAAGCCCGAAAACCCTGAAAGGAGAAAACAAAACAACAGCAAAATGAAGCGCGGTTTCATCTTGTCAGGGGGTTTCCGAGTCGTTCGTGCTGGCCTGAATCCGTTTCAACAATTCTTTTGCCCGTGGATAGTCTTCCCGCAGGGCCAGGGCCCGTTTTCCGAGAACAAGAGCCCGGCGATGGTCGCCCCGATCCAGCGCAACCACGGCTAAATTGAGGTAAGCAGGCGGATAATAGGGACGCTTCTTGAGCACCTCCTCAAATAACGCGATGGCATTCGCGCTATCGCCCTTGCGATAAAGGAGGGTCGCCAGCCCGTTCGAGGCAGGTACATGGTGTTCATCCAAGGCCAAAATTTCCCGATAGGCGGCTTCCGCGGCCTCCGACTTGCCGGCGTCTTCCAAGGCGTAGGCCAAAAGCATTCGGGTGGCCAGATCGGCGGGTTCCAAATCGACCGCTTGCTTCAACAGTGTCGCGGCCTCGTTCAACTGGTCTCGCTCCCGATGGTATTTCGCCAACAACACATAGGTCATGGTTTGCTTTGGCGCCAATTTGAGCAGCCTTTCCAGGTGAACGAGCCCCTGCTGCAAATTGCCGACGGTCAAGTGGGAGTTGGCAAGGCCCTGGGCCACGAGCGGGTTGTCGGGATCGGCCGCGTAGGCTCTTTCGAGCAAGGAGATTGCCAGATCGTGGTTGCCGCTCTCCGCCAGGGTTCGCGCTTCATTTTGCAAATCGAAAATTTCCATGGATGTCAGGGGGTCCCGGCGAT
>JBGTRP010000338.1:0-7596 GCA_041940685.1 Acanthopleuribacteraceae bacterium | reverse complement strand
TGATATCCTATGACTTGACTTTCGGATGTTTTGGTGACTAGAGTCCACGTTTTAAGACCGTTCCATGGGGTTTTCCGTGGGGACGGCAAACTTAAACGGATTTTGCAAATCATTGCTTGACCTTTCCCCAAATGCTTGATATTTTGAAGCTTCATGAGGAAAAATTCAGGTCAATTTGGAGCAAATCCACTTTGGGTTTCTTAATGGTAGGAGGAATGAATTGAAATTACGTAACATGTATTCATGGTTCATAGTTGGCTTATTGGCCTTCTCTGCAGCTTTCGGTTTTTCACAAGTATCTTCCGGTGGGGATGACACGACACCGGCGCCGCAAGGCGAAGTCAAGGACGCGACTCCCCCGACCGGTGGTCCCGGCGGCGTAGCCAACCGCGGCGTGGGTGGTCCCGATGCTTTTGGTTACACTTTCGACACGGGTGTAGATTTTCAAATGATCGATATCAGCGGCACCGGCGCTTTGGTTGTCAGCGGTGACGATGTTTCTTCCGGTCCCATTGCTCTGGGAGGGGACCCGTTCAACCTTTACGGCACCGAATACCCCTCTCTGGTGATGGCTTCCAATGGCTACATTTCGACTGACCCCACCGACACCGGTCCCGATCTCTCCAACGACTGCCCGTTGCCCGCAACGCCCAGCACCGGCGGCGGCGCGCGTATCTATCCGCTACATGATGACCTGGTAACCAATACCGGTTACTATGAGTACTTTGCATCTTGCCCGCGCCCCTCTTCCGAGGGTTTCAATCTCGGCTGCAATGTCTTCTTCTGGGATGACGCCACTCACTTCGGTGGGGCTGAAACCTTTGACGTTCAGGTCATTCTGTACGACAGCACTTATGAAATCGCGGTTATGGTTGGTCCTGGCAACCCGGAAACCGGCAGTGGCTCCACCACCGGCATTCAGAATGATGGCGCGACCATCGGTCTGACGGTTGCCTGCGACACCGGCGGCTCCATTCCCGACAACACCGCCGTTGCTTTCTTCAACCCCGAGGGCATGCCCCCGGTCACGATTCCCACTCTGGGTACCTGGGCGCTGATTTTCTTCGCCCTGTTGCTGCTCAGCGCGGGTGTTGTCATGATGCGCAAGCGTCGCCTGGCCTAAGTTCCGGCAACACAAACTATTCCTAAAATGAAAAGCCCTCTCGCTTTTGAGAGGGCTTTTCTGTCTATATGGTCGAAACTAAAAGTATGGGTTGTGGACTTAGGGGAGCCTCCATCATGAGGGGCCCAGATAGATTTTATCGCCCAGGCTCAAATGAAGCTGGCGGCCGGCGTGTCCCTGATTGACGGCGATCTCCAAAAAACCGTTGCTGCCCTTTAAAAAAAGAGCCTCGCCCGTTTTCACGTCGCTGTAGGACCGAGCGGGGCCCGCGACCCGATGAGCGCCGGCCTCGATCCGCCAGGAAGGCTTATCGGCCAAAAGCTCCGAGGGAATGTTGGTCATCAGGTTGCCGTAGGCGTCCATGTAGATGATTTCTCCATGGATGGCGCTTTCGGACTTTCGGGTCTCCGGAAAATCCAAGGTCTGAAAGTTGGGAAGGTCGGGGCCCACGGAGGAGGCCGGTATGCCCAACGAGAGATGCGCCGCGACCGGAGCAAACACGTCGCGGCCGTGAAAGCTATTGCTGATCCGGTCCAGGCACAACTCCTGATTGGTGACCGCGTAGGTTTGCTTCACTCGCTGCTTTCTCGCCAAAAAAGAGATGAGCCCGTTGTCCGGCAACACGAAAAGGCCATGTTCCGTAACGGCCGCCATGGCTTGCCGCGCGCTACCCACGCCGGGATCGACCACCACCACATGGATGGCGTTTTTGGGAAAGTAGGGCAAGGTGTCAGCGATCAGCAATGCGGCGGCGAAGATGTTCTGCCGGGGAATGCCGTGGGTGATGTCGACCACTTGGGCCCGGGGATTGATGGACAGGATGACCCCCTTCATGGCCCCGACAAAGCCGTCCTGGTAGCCGAAATCGGTGGTGAGTGTGATCAGCGCGTTTGTTTTGGCCAAATGCTGCTCCTTTCGTTGCGTGTCGTCGGAGACCGTTGCTCAATATTGTAGAAGGTTTGCAAACATGATTCGATTTAGAATAGGTTACTCTCCGAATCAGGATGATTATCAGGAGGTCTCCATTGAAGATAGCTCTCGCGGTCCATGGTGGGGCTTGGAATATTCCCGATGCGCTCTGGTCCGACCATTTGGAGGGTTGTGAACGCGCCTACCAATTGGGTATGGAGGTGCTGGAGCAGGGTGGCTCCGCGCTGGATGCTGTTGCGACGGCGATACGGTGCTTGGAGGATCATCCAGTTTTTGACGCGGGTTATGGTTCCTTTCTCAACGAGAGGGGCGAAATCGAGTTGGACGCCGGAATTATGAGCGGTGAGGACCTCAACAGTGGCGCCGTGTTGGGCGTTTCGCGTATAAAGAACCCCATCGATCTCGCCCTGCATGTGCTGGAACACAGCCCGCACTGCCTCTTTACCGCGGAGGGCGCCCACCGCCTGGCCGAGCGCGCGGGTTTGCCCATGGTCGCTCCCGACCACCATATCCATCCTCGGGAAGTGGCGGTGTTGGCCCGCATCCGGTCGGGAGATCGCCAACCCTTGGAGCAGGCCTGGACCCGGACCAGCCGAGACACCGTGGGCGCGGTTGCCTTAGACGCAAGGGGGAACCTTGCTTGCGGCAACTCAACCGGCGGGACCCTCAACAAAGCCCTGGGTCGCGTGGGTGATGCGCCCCTGATCGGGTCCGGCTTTTACGCCGATAATCGGGTCGGGGCCGTGGTCTGCACCGGCTGGGGAGAGGGCATCATGCGAAGCGCCATGGCCATGCGCGCGCTTGGCGGATTGGGGAAGGGTGATCCCGGCCGAGCGGCCCGCGCCGCGGTGGAGCATTTACAGACGAGCGTCCATGGTTTCGGGGGTCTATTGCTCATGAATTCTAGTGGGGAATGCGCCGCCGCATTCAACACCGAACGCCTGGCTTGTCGGCTGCCACCGGGCGTTTCCGCGCCTTTTCGGGTGGGTCTGGAAATTCCGGGAAACGCGGTTGACAACCCCATGGGCGGGTGTTAGAATCCGCTTCGTTGTCGCGGGGTGGAGCAGTCTGGTAGCTCGTTGGGCTCATAACCCAAAGGTCGAAGGTTCAAATCCTTCCCCCGCTACCAACCCCCTGAAAAAAATCAAGAAGTCTAACCCATGCGCCCGGAGCGCATTTTTTTTTGCCCAATTTGTGTTGACTTGTAGGTTTTTCCCGGACTTTTTCCTTGCATATAAGTGGCCGGTAATGGGGCCAGGCCATTTTGTGGAAATCTGAAACGCCCGCGCCACAACGGTTATATTGGGGCCAGGCCATCAAATGCGGCCGCATCCGATTTTGCCGGCCGATCCCAACCCCACGTTGGGAACCCGCTTACTTAGCCTTTTCCGGGCCGTCAGCTCTTTAAAGGAAGAGACCGATCCCCATGTAAATCAGAACTGCCGCCGCGGCCGCTGTCATCGCGTAGGGGAGTTGGGTGCGCACATGCTCCAGGTGATCGCATCCGCTGGCAAGAGAAGAGATGATGGTGGTATCGGAGATCGGCGAGCAGTGGTCGCCGAAGACGCCGCCCCCCAAAATGGCGCTGAGCACGAAACCGGGGGGGAGGTCCATGGCAAAGGCGAGTGGAATTCCCACGGGAATGAGAATGGCGAAGGTCCCCCAAGAGGTTCCCGTGGTAAAGGAAATAATTGCCGCGCTAATGAATAGCAGCGGCGCTATCAGGAACGCCGGCAAGAAGTCGCCCACCAACCCGGCGACAAAGGGGCCGGTTTCCAGCGCCTTACAGCTCGCGCCGATGGCAAAGGACAGCAGCATGATCAAAACCACGGGCAACAGCTTGCCCATGCCCTTGTAGGAAATTTGGATCATTTCCCGGTATTCAAAGACCTTTTCCCAGGCCAGGAGAATGATGAGGGACACCGTGGCCAGGGTGACCGCCCACAGTACGGACTTGGAGCCCGAGCCCTGGAGTAGGTTGCCCTCGCCAGTGAACCACATGAAAAACACCATGCCGCCGACCAACAAAAGCAAAGGCGCCCACATGTAACGGGCCCGGGTCGCCATCTCCTTTGATTCGCTGACCTCCTGATCGGAAACCTGCCCTTCGGTTTGGCGCATGGGCCCATGTACGCGAGTGGAGAGAACCGTGTACCAGACCGAGGCCAAAATGAGAAGCGCGTAAAAGTTGAAAGGCACGCTGGCCACGAGCGTGGCCACGGGGTTATTTAGCTCATAGCCTTCCAAAAGCCCCAAAATGTATGCGCCCCAGCCGTTGAACAGGATCAGAACGCTGATCGGCGCGCAGGTCGAGTCCACGATATAGGCCAGGCGCGCGCGGCTCATGCCGAATTTGTCAAAAAGCTTTTGAGAGACCACGCCCGCGGAAAGCACGCTCATGCTGGTTTCCACGAAGATGCCCATGCCGATGATCGTGGGCAGTATGCCGACCTGGCGTTTGCTTCGGGTGAGGCCCATTCCGCTCAATCGCTCCACGAGGGCGGCCACCCCGCCGGAATCGCGCATGAGCTCCAACAAGGCGCCCACGATGAGGCCGAACAACAGCACCCGCGCATTGCCCATGTCCTGAAAAACCGCGACACAGCGTTCCAGAAACCCCAGGAACCCCAGCCCAGCCAACTCCAACAAGGCCACGGGCCACTCGATCGCGCTTCCCGGCGGATGCCATCGCGGATCGGAGACCGCCAAAAAGGTTTCCGCCAGCCAAATCCCCAGGGTAAGGGCCAGCACCACTTCCTTTTTCCATATGGCCACGGCGATGGCGAGCAACGGGGGAAGGACGGAGAACCATTCCGGCATGGATGACCTCGGGATAGAGCTACCGCCGGCCTCGGCTTCCTACAGGGGAGTGTTACCCAACTACCAGCGATCTGAACGCTTTCGATTGGCGGTACCGATGCGGCATGTCATCTTAACCGAAACAATTCCCTACCCGCAAGCGCCTTCCCCCTGGGATGGCGGGCTTTCACGTTGACCCCGCTTCGGGAGATGGTTTAAAGTGAAAGGCTACTTAGGGCCCAACCAGAAACGAAGTATTTTGAACCACAAAGAACATGAAGCCGCACGAAGGGAAAATGCCTAAATTTTTTTATTACAATTAATTGCCGCAATTTCTTTTGTCTTATCTTCATGTCCTCCGTGGTGAATTTTGCTGTTTTCGGATGGGCGCTACTTAATTCCAGCCCGGCCGGGTGAGGCCTCGAGCCTTTCGGTTTGCCATCTAGGAGTCGCTATCGTGAATGAATCTCTTCCTCTGATTACCAATGATGCGGTCGTGCTCGGTCTGCTTGCCGGTATCCTGGGTCTCGTATTTATGACCTCCCAAAGCGATCATCCCTATTGCCGCAAGTTCTACAAGTATGTTCCCGTCCTGCTGCTTTGTTATTTCGTGCCCTCCATTTTCAGCACCCTCGGGGTGATTTCTGGAGACCACTCCCAGCTGTACTTCGTGGCCTCGCGTTATTTGTTGCCGGCCTGTTTGGTGTTGCTTTGCCTCAGCATGGATCTCAAGGGCATCATCCGGTTGGGGCCCAAGGCCGGGATCATGTTCCTCACCGGAACATTTGGGATCGTGATCGGAGGGCCGCTGGCGATTTTGATCGTTTCCGCCATCAACCCGGAGATTGTGGGCGGGGCCGGTCCCGATGCGGTGTGGCGCGGCATGACCACGGTGGCGGGCAGTTGGATCGGCGGCGGCGCCAACCAGGCCGCCATGAAAGAGGTATTCGAGGTGGGCGACCAGGTGTTTTCGGCCATGATCGCGGTGGATGTGATCGTTGCCAATCTCTGGATGGCCGTGTTGCTGTACATGGCCGGAGAATCCGATGCCTTTGACCGTAAGCTCAAAGCCGACAACTCCGCCATCAAGGAATTGCAGGAGAAAATATCCAAATACCAGGCCGAGATCATGAAGATCCCCAACTTGACCGACACCATGAAGGTGGTGGGCGTGGGTTTTGTCATCATGGGATTGGGCCATCTTTTGGCGGATTTCATCGCGCCTTTTCTCAAGGAGAATGCACCCGTTTTGGAGCCCTTCGGGTTGACTGGTAAATTCTTTTGGTTGATCGTGTTGGCGACCGCGGGCGGCGTGGCGCTTTCTTTTACGCCCGTTCGCAAGCTGGAGGGCGTAGGCGCGTCGCGCATCGGCTCTGCCTACCTCTATATCCTGGTCGCCACGATCGGAATGAAAATGGACCTGATGGCCATCTTCCGCAGCCCCGGGTTTTTCCTGGTCGGCGCCATTTGGATTTCGATCCATGCCTTGCTTCTGTTCGTGGTGGCCAAGTTGATTCGGGCGCCCGTCTTCTTCATGGCGGTGGGCAGTCAGGCCAACGTGGGCGGTGCGGCATCGGCCCCGGTTGTGGCGTCCGCCTTCCATCCCACTCTCGCTCCGGTCGGCGTGCTGTTGGCTGTGGCCGGCTATGTTCTGGGCACGTACGCCGCCATCATTTGCGGTTGGCTGATGCAAGCCGCCGCGCCCTAAAGCGGAGGTGGGCGCCATCGCGACTCCGGTTCTCGAGCGGGATCAGGGTTCCGTTTCGGAAAGTCATGGGGAGAGGCCGTCTCTCGGCGACATTTTGTTGCTGGTGCTGTTGTTCCTGTTCGTGATTTGGACGATCAAGGTTTGGGAGAGCCTGAGCGGTCAATCCCTGGCCCAATGGGGGATGCGGCCGCGCGAAGTTCGGGGGTTGTTGGGTCTGGTTACCATGCCCTTGCTCCACAAGGATTTCGCCCACCTGGTCTCCAATTCCGTGGCCCTGCTGACCCTGGGCGTTACCCTCTTGTATTTTTACCCCAGGGTCGCGTTCAGGGTCGTTGTCGGCGTCTGGCTGCTCGGCGGGTTGCTGGTTTGGCTGCTCGCACGGCCTTCCATCCATATCGGCGCCAGCGGCATCGTGTACGGCTTGGCGTCCTTTCTGTTTTTCGGCGGCGTGATCCGCCGTAACCGCGCCTCGGTCGGACCGGCGCTGATCGTGGCCATGCTATACGGCGGCGCGGTTTGGGGCATTCTCCCCATCGAACGGGGCATCTCCTGGGAAGGCCATCTGTTCGGGGCGGTCACGGGCTTGGGTTTTGCTATATTGTACCGCAACGTGGACAGGCCGCTTCCCGAGGAATGGCCTGAGGAGGGGGCGGCGGTGCGCGAGGAGAGCGGGGAGCTTTGCGAAGAGGAAGATGCCCTCTGGGAGAAAAGGCGTGACAGTGGGAAATAAGGGTGAACGCATCCGGGAGGAGGGGCTGTGGGCTTTTTTCGGCGGCCGCTTTTACGAGATGACCCTACACCCTGAGAACCGCCAAATGGACCATGCTACCTGGTTTCGCGAGTTGAATCTGCCCGATCATGGGGAGGAATTCGACCGCATTTTGCGCGGCCGCGTGACCTGGGATCGGCATTTTGATGAGTATGTGCTCACTTTTTATGGCGCCCACTACCTGCCCAACCAGATCTACCAAATGGTGAATCGCCGTTTCAATCCCCATGGCGAACCCATCGTGGAAAAACCCGCGGCAGAACACTG
>JBGTRP010000337.1:0-7601 GCA_041940685.1 Acanthopleuribacteraceae bacterium | reverse complement strand
CCCTTGGTGCCCCGAGCCATGGGGAACACGCTTTGCACCAGGCCCTTGCCCCAAGAGCTGACGCCCACGATCAGGCCACGGTCGTGATCCTGAATCGCGCCGGCCACGATTTCGGAGGCAGAGGCGCTGCCGCGGTCGATCAGCACGATCAGGGGCGTTGGGGGCAGCGGAGTGTTTTTGGTGGAAAAATACTTTTGGCTGGCGTTCCGCAATCGACCGCGAGTAAAGACCACAAGGCGCTCGTCGGGCAGGAACAGGCTTGCCACGGCAATTGCCTGTGGCAGAAGGCCGCCCGGATTGCCTCGCAAGTCCAATATGAGCTGGCTCATGCCCTCGGATTCCAGCAGCTTGATCGCCTGAATCAGCTCCTGTTCCGCGGTTTCGCCGAAATCCTTAAGCGCCACATAACCGGTTTGCGCATCGACCATGAAAGCGCTTCTCACGTTGGTTGAGGGGATTTCCGCCCTGTGCAACTCGAATTCGAGGGGCTCCTGGATATAGGCGCGCGAAACCGTCAACCGAACGGAAGAGCCCTTGTCTCCACGCAACATGCGAATTCCCTCGTAGAGGTCCATGCTGTCGGTATCCTTACCGTCGATTTGGGCGATTATGTCGCCGGCCCGAATTCCGGCCTCGTAGGCGGGCGTACCCTCCACGGGAGCAATGACCGTGAGCCGCTCGTTCTGATAGCCGACGATGATGCCGATTCCGTAGAAGGACCCGCTCTGGTCCTCCCGCATGGTGCGATAGCGGTCCGGTCCGTAGTAGCTGGAGTGGGGATCCAGTTGTTCCAAAATGCCGTCAATGGCGCCTTCGATCAACTGTTCGCTCTCCACGGGCTCGGGCGAGTATTGGTGGGCAAGGGTCAGGATTTCAGCCAAAACATCCAGGGAGCGGTAAATGGCCTCTTCGTTCCCGTTTCCAGGCCGCGGAAACGCGCTGACCATGAAAAAACCAGCGATTAGGACCACCAATTTGATTTTCCGCATGCGCGGCCTCCGCTGATCATGGATTGGAGAATTCCGGCTTAAACGAGCCCGCGGTGTTTCCACTGTCTCATACTAACACCAATTCTGGGCCGCGGAAAGGCCCCGGACGGGGCCGATGCTCGACCCGCCCGCGCCGTGTTTCATCCTGACGGGATCCCACCCGGGCGGCGAAGAAATTCCGGAAACTGGTTGTCGGCATCCCGCGAGACAGGATTCCAGGTCAGAATGAAGCGGGAAACCGCGGCTTTCCTTGCCCTGTCCTCTGTCCTCTGTCCTCTGCCCTCCTCGCGCTCCAAGCTGAACACAAAGTAAAAGACTTTGGTCGCCAAGGCGGCCAGGCTTCGGTTATGATGGCGACCTGGCCGGCCGGGCCGGATCGGAATCAAAAAATCCGCATCCAAGCCCCGCGCTTCCGGGTGGGGCTCGAAAGGCCGGGCGCCGGATGGAAGTCGACGCCCACCGGTCTCCGGCAGATAGAACCCGCCCCAGAAACGAGAGCGCGGGGTCCCGCCCGTGAGGACGGGCATGGCCCTCCCCAGGGAATGGCGCGCGGTGGAGGAAGCATGGGTGAATTGGTGGATATGGAGAGCCGGCAAGCCCGTATTCGAGCGGACAGACGTGGCTGCATTTTAAGGCTGCTGGCGATTTGGTTCACTATTTTTCTGGTGGTCGTGGGAGTTATGATCTTCGTGAGGAGCCGCTCCAATCGCGACCCCGAGGCCGTTGCCGCACGGGTCGACCAGTTGATTGCCTGCGAATTGCCCGCGGGCTTCCGGCCCTACAGCCGCAATCACTTTTTGGGCGTGGAGTTGTTGGTGTTCTGGAACGATGATCATGCCCGGGAGGACGGCCGCACCACCAGCGTGCTCGCCATTTACAGGGAGGACGATTGGCGCGGCAAAAGCGTGGAGGAAGTGGCCGGATCGGTGATGGAGAAACTCGAAAACAAACTCGACCGCAATGAGTTCCGTGTCAAGGAGCGCGAGGAACATCATCGCCGGGTGGCGGGGCAACCGGTTCTGATTTACGTGCTGAGAGGCATTCACAAGATCGAGGACAAGTTCGAAAACGCCACCACCTGTTACAGTTTCTGGCAAGGCCCCGAGGGACCGTTGCAAATCCATTCAATGGGTCTGGACCAAAGCTTTGACGCGGAGGCGCAACTCTCGTTTTTTTCCACGGTGCGACCCCGGAGCGCGCCACCCGGAGAACAAAACGGGGAAGGCCCCCGGCGCCCCTAAATCCAGCCCTCTGGATCAGGACCGATGGAGGAATGATGAAACCCTTTTCCGAAGCTTGCGAGCGCAACAAAGAACCGATTCTGAAGGTATTGAAAGGCGAGTTGGCCGGTGTGTCCAGGGTCCTAGAAATCGGTTCCGGAACCGGCCAGCACGCGGTTCATTTCGGCGCCTCGCTTCCCCATGTGACCTGGCAGACCGGAGACCTGTCCGAGCATCACGAGGGTATCCGCCTCTGGCTGAAGGAAGCCAAGCTGGCCAATGTTCTCCCACCCATCAGCCTGAACCTGGATGAGGTTCCCTGGCCGCTATCCGACTTTGACGCTATTTTTTCTGCGAATGTGCTGCACATCGTTTCCCAAGTCAGGGGAAAGCTATTAATGGAAGAGGCCGGCCGTAAACTCAAGCCTCGTGGTTTACTCTGTCTTTACGGACCCTTCAATTACAGGGGCGCATACACCAGCGAGAGCAACGCCCGTTTCGACCGCTGGCTGAAAGCCCGCGATCCTCTTAGCGGCATACGCGACTTCGAATGGATCGAAACACTCGCGCGCGCCGCGGGTCTCCTGCTCAAGCGAGATTACGCGATGCCCGCCAACAACCGCTTGCTGGTCTGGCGCAAATCCCTTTCCTAATAACGCCGCGGCCAACTCGCACACCCGTTCCCAGCTTCCGCCACCGGGGGAAGCCCCGCCGCGAAGGGCAACCGTCCCCGGGTGGGACATGGACAACTCCCAGGTTTAGCGTCCCATGAAACTAAAATTCCGCTGGCACTCCTCCATTACCGAACTCGACCGCAATGATTGGAACCGACTCGCCCTTCCGCTCGCCACGCCTTTTCTGGAATGGGAATGGCTTGCCAGCCTGGAGCAAAGCAATTGCGTGGGGGGGCAAACCGGCTGGATTCCACGCCACCTGAGCGCCTGGCGGGGAAAGGAGTTGGTGGCCGCGGCGCCCCTGTACCTCAAACTCCATGGGCGGGGCGAATTTGTATTTGATCAGGAATGGGCGGAAGTCGCCTTCCAACTGGGGATAGCCTATTATCCCAAGCTCGTGGGCATGAGCCCTTTCACTCCCGCCCCGGGATACCGGTTCCTCGTGGCCGAGGACGGAAGCGGCCGCCATCTGCATGCGGCATTGCTTGAAGAGATCGACCGCTTTTGCGGGCAACACCAGTTGGCGGGCTGCCATTTCCTGCATGTAGACCCTTCCTGGCGCAACCTGATGGTTGAGTTAGGCGTCCTCGATTGGCTGCATCATGGCCTCACCTGGCTAAATCGGGGCTTCTCAAATTTCGAGGATTATTTAAAAACCTTCAAAAGCCGGCAGCGCAACAAGATCCGCGTGGAGCGCGGCAAGCTCCGAACGGCCGGCTTCCACTTCCGAATGGTCGCGGGGGAAGAGGCGCCTGCCGACTGGTTCTCCCTGATGTACGGCATGTACGCCGCCACCTGCGCCAAGTTTTATCACTGGAGCCACTACCTAAACCGCGAGTTTTTCGAGAGGCTGGCGCAATGCTACGCGCGGCGCGCCCTATTCAGCACCGCATGGTCGCCCAAGGACGAAAAAACACCGGTCGCCATGTCCTTTCTCATTGAAAAAGAAGGCCAACTGTTCGGCCGCTATTGGGGTTGCCGCGAAGCCTTTCGCAACCTCCATTTTGAAACCTGTTACTACCAACCCATTCAATACGCCACGCATCATGGTTTGCGCAACTTTGACGCGGGCTCCGGCGGCGCGGTTCACAAACGGAGGCGCGGTTTTCCCGCACGGCCTCAATATAGCCTTCACCGACTCTACCACCCCACCCTGGAAGCGTTATGGCGGCGGCATTTACCCGAAATCAACCTTTTGGAACAGCAGCGGATCGACCATATCAACGGCAAGAGAACCGATTCGAGGAGGTCGCGAAAGTAGAATCCTTCTGGACTTGCCCGCGGGATGGCGTGGACAATCAGAGTCGAATCGATACACAATAGGCCGTTGGGAACCACGATGAAAGCAAAAGCATGGGGCGATCTTGAAATCCTATCCTTCCATTTCGGAGAAAGCGGTGAGGCAGATTGGAAAGCACGGGCAAAGACCAGGCGTTGGCGGCCCACCGTTTGGCCCTGTTTCGCGGCGCGCCCACCGCATCTTTTACGAGAGTCTCGGTTCCCGGCCGGGCGCTGTTTCGACAACAGCAGCCCCGTCACAAAAATGAAACCAGGCCCGTGGCACCAGGGAGGTCTTACAGATTGGAAACCTATACGGGTCACCTACAAAAAATGAAATCAACTCTTCAGGATCCAGTGGACTACCTGCTCCGACTGGACCATCTGGAAATCCCTCTCAACCCGCTCCTGGGCAGGGAGATCTCGCTGGAGCACACGGGCGCCATACACTGCGTGGGCTGTGGGAGAAGCATTAAAAAAAGCTACCAGCAAGGCTACTGCTACCCCTGCACCCAGACCCTGGCGGAATGCGATATGTGCATCGTCAAGCCGGAGCTTTGCCATTTTCACGAGGGCACCTGCCGCCAACCGGACTGGGGCATGGCTCACTGCATGCGTCAACACTTTGTATACCTGGCCAATTCATCCGGCTTGAAGGTAGGCATCACCCGCGGCAAGAACATTCCCACACGCTGGATCGATCAGGGCGCCACCCAGGCGCTTCCCATCCTCAAGGTGAGCTCCCGTTTTCACTCCGGCCTATTGGAGGTGCTTTTCAAGAATCATGTAGCCGATCGGACCAATTGGCGGCTGATGTTGAGCGGCAAAGCCGAGCCTGTCGACCTGGCCGCGAAGAGGGACGCGCTCTTCGAGAATTGCCGTACCGGCCTGAAGCGGCTAAAAGAAGAATTCGGAGATGATCCCGTGGAATTCCTGGAAAGCGAGCAGCCACTGGAATTGCGCTACCCCGTGCTGGAGTATCCCCAGAAGGTGACTTCACTCAACCTGGACAAAAATCCCCGGCTCCAAGGTAGGCTCATGGGCATCAAGGGTCAATATCTATTGCTCTCCGTTGGCGTGATCAACATCCGCAAGTACTCCGGTTACGAGGTAGCGTTCGGCTTTTGAGATTGCCCGCATGGGGCTTCCCGCGCCGACGCCGATAATTGTCCGACAAGCGGGCCCCGCCCCTTTTCCTACCGACCTAGGCCGCAAACCCCAAACACCGGCCCGGCGTAAACTCAGAAGAGGAAAGCTCAGAACGCGAGCCATGCGGGCTACATGACAAAAGGCCGTGGGTCGAGGGATCGGGTATGCCGAAAAAAAGGATGGAAGCCTGTCCAGGCTGCGGACAGAATCTCTCGGGGCCCATTTTGGAGGCGCTCAATCGACGATGGCACGCCAGTTGTTTCCGCTGCCGGGATTGCGGAGAAACGATTCATCGGCAAACCTTTCACGAGCGCGACGGGCATGCCTACCATGTTCGATGCTTTCAAAAACGGTTCGGCCAGCGCTGCTCGGGGTGCGGGCAGAACATCGCCGGGACTTTCCTGAAGTTCAACGATGCCAGTTGGCATGCTGAATGCTTTTTATGTGAGGCCTGCAACCGCCCCATCGGCAGGGGCCCCTACCTACCAAGAAAAGGCCGGGCCTACCATCAAGACTGCTACCATCGCCGTTTCACACGGCCATGTGACCTTTGCGCGACCCCCCTCGTGGGAGCCTATCTCACGGACATTTGGGGTCATGCGTTCTGCCAGGAACACGGACCGCAAGTTCCCCGCTGTTTCAGTTGTTCCAGATTGATTTGCAACCGCATCACCGGCGGCGGAAAATCGCTTTCGGATGGCCGCCAAATCTGCCATATCTGCTACGACAGCGCGGTGATTCAGCGCGAGGACGGTCTGAACAGCTTTGCAAGGGTAAAGAGAGAAATGAGCTTGCTGGGTTTGGATTTGCGATCCGCCCACCCGCCCTTTCGAATGGTTACCGGCGAGGAATTGGCTCGCTTGAGCCGCCCGCGGCAACCCGCCCACCCGGCCATGGGCATGACGCTCACAAAAATCACGCGACAGGGCAAAAGGGAGGTTTCGCGCCATCTCCGCGAAATCGTGATCCTGTATTGTCTTCCCAAAATTCATTTTGAAACCGTAGCCGCTCACGAGCTATGCCATGCTTGGTTGTTCTGTAACCATTTCCCCACTCTGCCGCCAATGCTGGAGGAAGGCCTCTGCACCTATTGCGAGTTGCTATGGCTTGAAAAGAGCCGCCATGACGAAGCGGCGCCGCGCCGGCGCATGATTTTGGAGAACAGGGACCCGATTTACGGTGATGGCGTGCGCGCCGTGGCGCAAGCCGCGAAGGGGCGATCCCTACTGGAGCTGATGGGTTTTGTAAGGCGGCATGGCCAACTCCCCAAGGCGCGACGGCGGCAAGGCAGGGCCCTCGGATTCTGACACTGACAGGATTTCCCCACCGCGGTCTAGACCGGCAAACCAAAAAAACATAGACGCTTGCACTAAAACCAGGGTAAGCGTATTTTTTATTGTAAAAATTTTTTTGCAACCCGGCGAAATAATGCTAGAATGATCAATCTAATTTTATGGATACCGTCTAATCGCTCCTCCCCATTTTAAATACACATATTTTTAAAGTTGATATACACGGGAATTATTTTCCATTAAGAAAATATGGAGAAATGGGGTATGACGGAAAACTATAGAATACTGATCGTGGATGACAACAAGAACATCCATCGGGATTTCCAGAAGGCTTTCGGGATCGACCGCAACCCAGAGGAGGATGACGCCCTAGAACGCCTGCGAAGCATGATTTTTGAGGATGAGTTGGTAAAACCTCCTCCCGCGCTCATGCGGCCCTTTTACCGACTGGACTTTGCCGATCAAGGAAAAACCGCCTTCGAAATGATCATGCAGGCCGAAAAGGAAGACGACCCCTTTGCCCTGGCTTTCGTGGACGTGCGCATGCCGCCCGGCTGGGATGGCGTGGAAACCGTAAGAAGGGTGCTCAGCTCGGTAGCCAATTTGGAGATCGTCTTGTGTTCGGCCTTTACCGACTATTCATGGGAAGAGACCGTTCATCGGCTGGGCATTACGGATCGCGTATTATTCCTGCGCAAACCCTTTGACACCGTTGCGGTCAAGCAGATGGCGCTGGCCCTGACCAAGAAATGGTCACTCAAGGTGGAAACCAAAAAAACCCATCAACAGTTGGTTCAAGCGCGCGAACGCGCGGAAAGGGCGTCGCGACACAAAAGCGAATTTCTTTCCAATATGAGTCACGAAATTCGCACCCCTCTCAACGGAGTAACCGGCATGGCCGGGCTACTGGGAATGACCAATTTGGACGAGGAGCAGCGGGAATTCCTGGACGCCTTGAGCTTCAGCATAGAAATGCTATCGGAGGTAGTCAACGAGATA
>JBGTRP010000336.1:0-7605 GCA_041940685.1 Acanthopleuribacteraceae bacterium | reverse complement strand
TTGCCGGATAACGATGTTTTCTCTATCGACGCGTTTGCAAATCCGCCCGTTCAAAAACAGGCCTTCAGAGGGGTGGGCACCACCTTGTTCAATATGGCGGTTAACCCCGCGGACGGCGCTCTTTACGTGAGCAATCAGGAGGCGCGCAATCACGTTCGCTTTGAGGGTTTCGGTGAATTCGGCACCACGGTTCGCGGTCATATCGCGGAGAGCAGGGTGACGGTCATTAAGAACGGGCAGGTCTTGCCGCGCCATCTCAACAAACACTTGGACTACGAGGCCACCTTGGGCGCCGAGGAGGAACGCAAGCGCAGCCTCGCCGCGCCCCAGGCGATGGCGGTCAGCGGAGATGGGAATCGACTTTACCTGGCCGCCTACTCCTCGGCCAAGATTGGCGTCTTCGATACCGCGGCGCTCGCCGATGACAGCTTCACACCCGATGCAGGGGATCACATCCTCATCAGCGGCGGCGGACCCTCGGGATTGGCGCTGGACGAGGCGCGCTCCCGGTTGTTTGTCTTTACCCGTTTCGACAATTCAATTTCCGTGGTGGATACGCTGAAGCGCCGTGAAATCGCACATGTGCCGCTATTCAACCCCGAACCCAAGTCCGTGAAGCGCGGCCGTCCCTTGCTCTATGACGCCCGTTACGCGTCAAGTCGGGGCAACGCATCTTGTGGAACCTGTCATATTTTTGGCGATATGGACCATCTGGCCTGGGATCTGGGGAACCCGGAAGGCCTTCAGGTGTCCAGCCCCAACGGCTATGTGCCTATTTTCCAGCCCAACCGCAAGCCCTGGTACCATCCCATGAAGGGACCGATGGTGACCCAGAGCCTGCGCGGACTGGCCGGGCAGGCGCCATTTCACTGGCGCGGCGACCGGACCGGAATGAATCCCGGCCCGGGCGAGAGCCGCGACCAGGCCGCGTTACGGGAATTCAACGACGCCTTCGAACCTTTGCTGGCCAGGGAGACGCCCCTGCCCGATCATGAAATGAAAGCCATGGTCAACTTCATCCTGCAACTCAGCTATCCGCCCAACCCCATCCGCAACTTGGACAACTCCCTGACCGGGCCCCAACAAGCCGGGCGGAGTTTCTTTTTCAACGGCTCTTCCAATAGCACCGGCTGCGAGCATTGTCACGATCTGGATATCAATAATAAGCGTTTTGGCTCCGCCAATTTGATGAGTGATGATGGCGTTTTCAACTCTCAGGACTTTAAGGTGCCGCATTTCCGCAACCAATACCAGAAGGTGGGTCAGTTCGGGAGTCCAGCGGGGGTTTCCAGCGATGGCGGACCCCAGGTCCGTGGATTTGGCTTTACCCATGATGGGGTGATCGACACGGGCATTACCTTCATTACCGTCACCTTCCCGCAAACAACCAGCATTCAGCGGAAGCAGGTGGCGGACTTCATGTTGGCCTTCGATTCGGATCTGGCCCCCATCGTGGGTCAACAGATCACCCTGACCGCGAATAGCGGGGCGGATGTGGATCAGCGCATCGATCTGTTTTATTTGCGTGCCCGAATGCCCGCCGGCGAATGTGACCTGGTGGTGAAGGGCCGGCTTGGAGGCGAGGCCCGGGGCTGGGTGCTGGAGTCCGACGGCTTTTTCCGGAGCGATCGTACCGGCGAGCCCCGACTCAGCCTGGCCGAGTTGCGCGCTCTTGCCGTTGAGGGAGCGCTCACCTTCACCTGTGCGCCGCCCGGATCGGGCGTTCGCATGGGCATCGACCGCGATCGCGACGGCGTGCTCGACCGCGACGAGTTGGCCGCGGGAAGCGACCCCGCGAATTTCCGGGACGTCCCACGGGAGCTTGATTGATCGGCCCCGTACCCGCGCCGTCTGAGGTCAAGCGAGGGCGCCTCGCCAATTGCCATCGAGCCGCGGCCCATGACTCAAATGTCGGAAGGACTTGTCATTGGGACCCGGCGATCATCCGCGAAAGACGATCGAGTCCCGAGTCGATTTCTTTTTCCGTGGGACCAAAGCTCAGCCGGACATAACCTTTGAGGCGGGAGGGGAGATGGCCACGCCGGCGGCCGGGATTGACGTCGAAAAACTCTCCCGGAACGCAGATGACCTTGTGCTCCAGGCAAGCCCGGAAAAACGCCATGCCGTCGCGGAGCGGTTCGGGCAGCTTTTCCAAAGAGGCGAAGCAGTAGAAAGCGCCTTGAGGCTCGGCCTTGAGCACCAGGTTCAAGGCGGGTAAGCGTCTGAGAAATTTTTGTCGCTTGCGCTTGAAATGTTTTTGAATGGCAAGGGCTTCGCTGTCCGCCTGATCCGGGTCGAGTAAGGAAATAGCCGAGCGTTGCAGCGCTTGAATCGTGCCGCCATCAATGAAGGAGCCCGCCGAAGCGAGCCGGTTGATGATTTCCTTGGGCGCTACGGTCCAGGAGAGGCGCAAACCCGGGTAGCGCCAGTTTTTGGTAAGCCCATCCACGATGATGACGCCGTCCTTGTCCACGTCCTCCACATGCGCGGCCGCGCTGAGGCTGACCTGGTCCGAGGCGCTCGAGTCATAGAGATAATGGCTGTAAAACTCATCGAGGATCAGTGCGCACTGGAGTTTGCCCGCCGTGTAAATCAATTGATTGAGACCTTCTCCGCCAATCAGTTGGCCCGTGGGGTTGCCGGGATTGGAGAGCAATAAGGCGCCCAGACCCTTACCCATGATTTCGCGGTAGAGATTCTCGGCATTGACGCGAAAGCCCTCCTCCGAACTCAGCAGGATGGGAATGGGCACGAAGGCGCGGAAGAGATCCAGCAACTCTTCGTAAGCGGTGTAATCGGGAAGGAAATGGCCCAGATGAACGGAGCCAAGGGCCGCGGCGACCCTTGTCAATCCCAGCCTACCACCCGAGCAGATCGCCACGTTTTCGGCCGTGTATTGGGAGGGGAGCCCACGCCGGTAGCGTGCGTTGTAAAGCGCGGCCACGGCCTCGCGCAGCTCTCGAATGCCGGCTACCGGCCCGTATTCATAGGCGATGTGGTCCAAAGGGATGTTGTGCAGGCGCCGCGGCGATCCCGGTAGCGGACCCGTTTCGGGCGCGCCTTGTCCCAGGTTGGACCACTCCGGGTTGCCGTAATAAAAACCCTTCTTTTCCGCCTCCATCATCACATAAATCACCCCTGTCCGGGGAATGGGCCGGAAACTGGGAAAAGGGGAGGCGGGATGCGGGCTTTGCAAGCGCTTTGTCCTGGCGTTGATTTGTAAGGTAAACGTTTTCCATTCTCTCGAAAACGGATTGAAGTTTCAAGGAATTCGCATGTCAGTAAGGCGCGTGTTTATTTTTCGATTTTCTTCAGGGCGAGTTCAATGGCCTCGGTCAACATGAGGTCGGGGACGGCGAGGCGTTGGCGCAACACGGGCAGGGCATCTTCCGCCCGCGGCCCGATTTCCCCCAACACAAAAGCAAAGTGGCGGTGGGTTTCGGGATCTTCGCGAGCCAAGGCGTCGATAAGGTCAGGCACCGCGGGCGCCGCGAGCGGTCCGAATTTGGCCAGGGCCAGGGCAACTACCCGGCGCACGTCCGCGTCATTGTCGCCAAGGGTTCGCGCCAGGCCTTGAATGGCCGTGGTCTGAGTGTTGGTAACCTCCGGCCATGGCTCTCCTGCAGCGGGTTTGTCCGGCGCCGCGATGACTCCCAAGGCGTGAGCCGCGGCCTGGCGATGCGCCGCCTCCGCCGCGCCGAGTGTGGCCACCAATGCGGGAACCGCCTCCCGACCTGCCGGGCCGATGCGTTCTAAGACGGACAGTGCGCCTCCACGCAGGTTTTCATCCTCCAAAAAGGCGATTAAATCGGGGATCGCGCCATGAGCCTGGGTCCCAATGATCGCCAAGGCATGGAAGGCGGCTTCCTGGTTTTCACCCGTCTCCTCTTTTACGGCCCCCAAAAGCGCGGGCACGGCCACTCCATTTTCCTTGGATACAAGGCCTAGCGCCTTGATAACTTCTAAACGAACCCCGGGATCATCGTCCTGGAGCGCCTCGGTTAGCGCCGGCACCGCGGGCCGCGCGCGCACCCCCATGCGTCGCAAGGATCGAGCCGCCCTCGTCTGGGTTACGGGGTCGGTGTGTTTCAACAGCTTGCCCAAATACTGGACCCGCTGGGCAAGTTTTTTCGCTTCGTCATCGTCTTCCGGGCGGGCCACAAGCGGTAGCGTTGCAATCATCAATACCAGGCCGCCAAGCGCCATACGAAAGATGCGCCTCGCTCGGCCCATAAACTTCAGCCGGTGGGGAACTGAGTTGGGAACGAATGGGTAGGGCAAATGTGGCAAATCAGGCTCCAATCGTGAGTCGGCATTCAGCCGGATTTTAAATCATGGATCTGAAAATCGCCAGATGAAATAGATCCGACCGTCCCTAACCCAGGTCCGGTGCGGAAGACCACGCGAGCCTGATTCCCGGGTCAATCGACCATCTTCAAACGGAGCCTTGTGGGATCTTTTCAGTATGGCGTGGAAGCCAAGTCGCAACCTAGCTTGGCCTCCACCACGAGATCCGGAATAAGTCTCTCCGGGTTTTTCGATGCCGGCGCTAACATGTTATTCGGGTCGGGTCCGGCATTTTTCGGCTTGGGTCCCCGGGACTTTGGCATTGTCCGCGGTCGGAAGAACCTTCCCGGCGCCCCCTCAGTCCATTAGCGAACGGCCCTCCCAAAAGTGATTGATCCAAACCGAAAACGGCTCCATATCCACCACGTACTGCTCGGATTCCGGATCTTTCCAGACCCCGCACTCCCAAATGGCGTTGGGATTGTGTTCCACCTGGTAGAGGATTTGATGACTTGAAAAGGGAATATGCCTGCAAACTTCATTGAGAGCAAACACGCCTTTCTGCCGGAGCAAAAGGTTCACGTCAACCTTCTCTGGAATGGGCTGAATTCTGGGAGCCAGTGTTTTGCGGTAGAAAGTCCCAAATACTCCCATACGTACAATCCAGTGATTCCAAATCTTTTTAACCCCGATAACCTGCCAGGGAGAGAGGTTTTTGCGTTGAATCTGGCGCGCCCGCTGCTTGACTTTAATGGGCTCGAATTTGAGCAGGGGCACCACATCCTTCAAGAAAAAAACTCCCTCCTGGGCGAGAAGCTGCTCGGGTGTCCAACATGAATTTACTGGAATCAACGACATCTCGTGATTGGGGAACGATTGTTTTTCTCCTCTATCTTCCATTCTCCCTCCCGTGGTTGTTTTACTTCGGAGTAAGGGCCCGGTATTTCATGTAACCGGGGAATATACATTCATTGAAGTCCCTAAACAATGTGTGGCTCCTATTATAATCCAGTTTTGTTATCAAAATCTAGAATGAACATAAATTTTGTGAAAAGAAAAATATTGTGTCCGTGAATAAATACCTCCTACGTTGCTGGAAGTATTGTTTTTGTGACATTCGCTTGCCTGAGAAATCGGCGGATGATCAAGGTTCGCGAATTCCTCCAAAATGCTCTGAGCGCATTTTTGGCTTGATCGGGTCGAGATTTCCAATGGCCCTGACCGGCCGGTTCCCAAGCGGGCGCCCGAGACCTCCCGTATCGCATGATGCAGGAGGGAAGGGGTTATGAATCAGAGGTCTGAAGAGGGGCGCCGTGCCTTTCGGCTAGGGGGCCTCATCCCGGAGGAAAATTTTCCAAATTGCATCCAGGTTGAGGATCTCGCCATGAAAATTATTGTTCATGTCGATCCACATGTCGAGGTTGTGAACCGCCTGGTTTTGTATCGGCGGCCATGGTGGGGGCGGATGAAGCCAGGCGCCGTCGGGAAGCAGCATATGCCTGCGGTCCGATGAGAATTCCTTCAGGAAAGTTTCGGCCTGAACCATGCGAAATAGCGGTTGGAACGGGGCTGGTAACGCGCGTCGAAAGCTCGCCTTGAGGTACTGGACGAATGGCGCGCCGTTTTCGAGGCGGCTGTCTGGGTCCCAAACGCGATGGCGCGGTTCGCGGCTAAGGTAGATGACATGGTAATCCCAAAAAACGGGCATATCCCGAGTGGGCGAGCCTTGCGCGGACCATATGGGGCAGGTCCGTTCCGGGTTGGAAATGAAGATAACCCTTCCGCCCCTACCCGCGCGTCCCGGCTCGCGGCAGAGATGCCAAATGTTCTCCTCGCAATAGAAAGGGTGGTAGTGAAGTGGGGTCATTTTGCCTATCCGGGCGGTAAGAAGTGGTTGAACCGCTTGCCGGCATCCGCGCCGGCTGGCGTTCGGAAATTTTGCGAGGCATGAACCGGGGGCTTCATTTTCTCGAGGTCGAAGCTCCTGCCAGTTTCAGTATAGGACGTGTTGAATTTGTTGACAAAAATCCAAAACCGCACTAGTTTCAGGTTGTTCGATTCCTGGATTCGATCCTGTGCCGGGATGCTTTTAAGGGGCGTCATGGGATTTCCTGATTTCCAGCCCATCATGGGGCTCCGTTTCCGTGGCGCCTCGCGTTTGCCTTTCCCGAAATGCAAATGAAGCAGGTTGCTTTCAAGGGCCTTGAGAGGTTATATTTCCATCCCCGAAAATCATTCAGGCACACCGCTTCGTTCTGACAACCTTCTCCATCGCGAACTTGGCCCCTTATCCGATCGATCACGCGTTCGACTGAATTTCGGCTAGGAATCCCGGGCGAGCCCCCGGTCCGGAGGACTTGAATGACCGTTGAGATGATCAGTGTGCTGATTCTGGTGCTATTGGCCGTTTGCCTTTTCGCCAGCGAAAAGCTGCCGGTGGATCTGGTGGCCCTGTTGATCATGGCCACTCTGCTCGTGAGCGGGATCATTACGCCTGAGGAAGGCATTGCCGGTTTCAGCAATACCGCCACGGTAACCGTGGGCGCGATGTTCGTGTTGAGCGCGGCCTTGTTCCGTACGGGCGCGGTCAATTCCGTGGGTTATCTATTGGCCAAGGTCTCGCGGCGACGGCCGCGGGTGGGTTTGTTGTCCATGATGCTCTTCGTGGGGGTGATCTCCGCCTTCATCAACAATACCGCGGCCGTGGCCATCTTCCTTCCCATCGTGATCGGCGTGGCCAACAGTACGCGCATCAACGCATCCAAGTTGTTGATGCCCCTGTCTTTTGCCTCAATGTTCGGCGGCGTATGCACCCTGATCGGCACATCTACCAACATATTGGTCAGCTCGATCGTGGAAAGCCACGGGCAGCCGGCCTTTACCATGTTCGAGTTTTCCTCCCTCGGATTGATCTTTTTCGCGGTAGGGACCGTCTACATGTTCTTCTTCGGCGTGCGCCTGATTCCCAGGCGCGGCTCGGGCATGGATCTGGCGCTGGGCGCCGGCATTGCGCTGAAAGACTTTATTCCGTCGCCGCGCGCGCTCACCAAGCGCGTTTTGGAAATCGTCGTCGCCAATGACGTCGACAGCCCCGGCGAAATTCTTCTGCAATCATTCGACGCCGACGGCGTCCTGTCCGATCCGGTAGAGGTGTGAGGTAAATACCATGCAAATCCGCGATGCTTTGACCTTTGACGATGTGCTTTTGGAGCCAGGCGCTTCTGAAGTGATGCCGTCGCAAGTGGACGTAAAAGCGCGGCTGACCCGCAGCATCACGCTCAATATTCCGATCCTGTCTTCGGCCATGGATACGGTGAC
>JBGTRP010000335.1:0-7619 GCA_041940685.1 Acanthopleuribacteraceae bacterium | reverse complement strand
CACTTGCCGCTCTTCGTTTTTGAGGCTAAACCGCTTCTCCTCGAATTCGTCGAGAATGGCATTGAGTTTGAGCAGGGTTTGGTCGTCGAAGGGCAGCCTTTTCTGCGTTTCCGCGAGACGGATAAAGCGCAGGGTTTCCAACACCTCATCGATATTGCGCCCCTGCGGGGCGGCAAACGAGTAGGCGCCTAGGAACAGAAGAAAAATCAAAGAAACAGTTTTCATGCTCAACCTTCCAAATTCCATAATTCTTTAAATTTCTCCGGACTGATGGGCACAAACCCTTCCTCGCCGGGGTCCTCCTCGAAGATGGGCTCGTAAGCCTGGAGCAATACCTCGAAATCGGCTTCCGCGAGCTCCTCGAGCTGGCTCTCGGGTTCCGGAGCCACTTCAAAGAGCTCGCCCGCCAACAAGAGCGCATCTTGGTCCAAATCATCCAAGCCGGGGGACGCTTTGGGCGGCAGAAAGAAGAGCCCTGCGAAAAGCAGGGCCGCCGCCGCGGCGATCCAGGATGGGAGGACCCACCAGCGGAGAAGGCGCCGGGGTTCGGGGCGGCGGTCGATGCGGCTTTGGAGCCGGTGATTGAAATGACGCCAGTAATCCTCGCCGGGATCTTCTGAGGCCAGGTGGGAAACCTCGTGGTACAACTCCGCCAACTCTTTTTCTTCAGTTCCCTTCGGTAGCTGTTCGGGATCGTCGAGGAACCGGTAAATTTGCTTTTTCATGCTTCTACTCCCGGATTCAGGATGCTTCGCAATCGTTTAAGGGCATTGAACACGTTTGCCTTCACCGTTCCCACGGAACAGCTCATGACCTTCGCCACTTCTTCACAACTCATGTGGCGGTAAGTTTTCAACAGCAGGGTTTGCTTCTGCCTGGGCGGAAGCTGGTGAATGGCCGCGTGGAGGGCGCGGGTTCGCTCGTCCTGGAGCAGGCCCGCGAGCGCCTCGGACTGGCCCGCGGAAAGATGATCATCGGGCATGTCACCGCTGTCCTTGGAGACCCTGCCGCTTTTCCCCAGGTTGATGCTCAGGTTGGTAACAATGCGGTAGAGCCAAGTTTTAAAAGAAGATTCCATGCGAAAACCACCCAAATTCTCATAGGCCTTGATAAAGGTTTCCTGGGTTAAATCGTCGGCTTCCTCCCGGTTCTTGCTGTAGCGGAAGGCAATGGCGTATACCTGGCGGCGGTATTTGTTCACGAGTTTTGTAAAGGCGGAAGTTTCGCCCTCCAGAAAACGCTCGATGAGCTCCCGATCCTCCGCGCGCGAATCCGCGGCGGAGCCTTTCACGGCGGCCCCGGCGTGTTGAAGCCTTGTTTTGGGTTTTGCCAAATCCATGGAAAACGCGCCTCTCCGCCTATCATAAGCCATAGACAAGCGGGATGGGCAAAGGTTTAATTTGAGCCGCCGAGAATGGATTTCCGCCCCGGACAGGGTGAACGGGGGCGTAGGGAAAGCCCGTGATACCCGCTTAATCCGTTTCTGAAGGGGATGGCAATTCGCCGAACCTTTCACCTGGCTTGGGCTGGTATCCATTGATGAAAGCGGCAATGGGCACCGGCTTTTTGCCCGAGGGTTGTACTTCCAAAATTGCCAGTTCCGTGCCTTGGGCGCAGGTGAGGGTAAGCGACTTTTTGGTCACCGAAACAATGGCGCCGGGCGGATCTGAAACCCTCTGGCCGGTGGGCGCGACCTTCAACAGCTTGAGCGGCTTTCCCCGAAACAGGCAAAGCACGCCAGGCCATCCCTCGAAGGCGGCAACCATGCGGGCGATATGGGCGGCGGATTGCTCCTGGAACCGGCAGTAGCCCATCTCTTTTCGAATCATGGGCGCGTAGGTGGCCCGGGCTTGTTCTTGGGGACGCGGCTCCCTCTTGCCAAGGGTTGGTAGGGTTTCAAGCAGGAGCCGTGCGCCGCTTTTTGCGAGGATTCGCTCCAACTCCAGGCGCCCCATGCCTGGTTCCATGGAAACCCGTTCCAGACTGTAGACCGGACCGGTATCCAAACCTTCCTCCATTTTCATAATGGCGACCCCTGTCTCCGGATCGCCGGCCAGCAAGGCGAAATGGATAGGGGATGCGCCCCGCCAGCGCGGCAGCAGGGAGGCATGCACGTTGATGCAGCCAAGCGCCGGAATATCCAGAACGGAGCGGGGCAGGATTTGGCCGAATGCGGCCACCACCACCAGGTCCGGCGCCAACTCATGAAGGATGCGGACCCATTTTTTTGCCCGAATTCTTTTCGGCTGGTAGACGGGAATATTCCGCTCAAGGGCGCTTTCTTTGACGGGACAAAGCGCGGGTTTCCGAGAGCGGCCACGGGGACGGTCCGGCTGGCAAAAAACGGCTAGAACCTCGTGGGCGCCGTGGACCAGCGCTTCAAGGGAGGGAGCCGCGAAAGCCGGCGTTCCCATAAAAACGATTCTCATCGATGCCAGGTTCCGGCCTTTACCCGCTTCTGAATTTTTTTGCGAATCAACCCGCGCTTGAGGCTGGAGATGCGCTCGGTGAAGAGCACCCCGTTGAGGTGATCCATTTCATGGCAAAATGCGCGCGCTAAAAAACCTTCCGCTTCCACCACCGCGGTCTCGCCGGCCAGGGTGTGGCTTTGAACCTTGATTTGGGTGGGCCGATCCACCACGGTAATGATATCGGGAAAGCTGAGACAGCCTTCCTCGCCTTTTTGCGAACCCGAGGATTCGATAATTTTTGGATTGATCAGCACAAAAAGTTGATCGGGATCCTCGCCCACGGAAAGGTCCACAATGCAGATCTGCTTGCTGATACCGACCTGGGGAGCGGCCAGTCCCACCCCATTGGCTCGAATCATGACCTGGTGCATTTCGGCCACCAAGCGGGCCAAGTCCTCGTCGAAGGTCTCCACGGGAGCGGCGACCTTGGTAAGCACGGGGTCGGGGTAAACGACAATTTCTAACATAATTGAATCCTATTCCAAATCCTTCTTCCCGCCGCCTGTCACTGCCAGCGAGAGGCGTTGTGCTTCTGCCTAGTATAGTAAATCGATTCGATGGACGCCATAATCGAAGGGTGAGATTCGGTTAAATGATGCAAGTCGGCCCGGCTGAGCACCAGGCAGTGGGTGGGCTCCACGGCCACGACCGAGGCATTGCGGGGCTCTCCGGTCAACAGGGCCGCCTCGCCGAAGAAGTCGCCCTCTTTTAAGCGCGCCATCCGCTTGCGGCTCCCATCGCGCTCCATGTGAACTTCCACGCCGCCCTCGGCAATGAGGTACATATTCTTGCCCTGCTCGCCCTGGCGAACGACGCATTTTCCAACCTCGTAATCCCGCGATTCCAGCGCCTGGACAAAGTCCATGAAAACCGCGCTGGGCATGGTGCGAAACAGGGCCCAATGCTTTTGGTGGGCGGCTTTTTCCGCTTCCGTCTCGGGGCTGACCTCGCCGGAGTCGAAGATCGTATTGAGCGCGTCATCGAATGAGGAAAAGTCGAGGGAATCCGCGCTTTTTTCTTCCTTACTCTGCACCTCCCGTGAGGAAAAAACGGTTTTTCCACGATGGTTCGGCTGACCGCTTTCCTGCGCCTTTGGTTGGACCCGCTCCTCGGCCGGCGCGCGCGCTTCACCCATGCCGCGCACGGGCTCGGCGCTGGGTTTGGAATCCTCTTCTTCAGCTTCCATGGAGAACAGATCGCTGAAGCTATCGTCCTGGTGGCTATCAAGCGCGGAAAGGTCGGGTGGGCTGGTGAGCTCTTTTTCAAATTCCGCGGAAATATCGACGCTCATATCTTGGAAGGCATCGTAATCGGGGTCGTGATCCAGGCCGTGCTCACCGGAGTCTCCGTCCGGTGAGGCTGAAAGATCGGCCTCGACCGCTTCCTCGTGGGGCGTGGGAGAATCTTCTTCATCCTCCATCGCGAGTTCAATCACTTCGGTGGGGCTCGTATCCTCGGTGGGGGGCTCGCCGATCGCGGCCTTGACCTCCTGGGGCACCTCGCCATCGCCATCGCGAAACCGATTGAGGAAACGCTCGTCGATCATGAACTTGGGCACCCTGTCGTTGTAACTGGCCAGTTGCGCAAGAATCTTGGTGTCGTCAGGGTTCAGGGCCAGCGCTTTCTTGAATACGGCGACGGATTTATTGAAGAAACCTTTTTCCGCGTAGTGCTGACCCACCTCCACGTATTGCTTTTTGGCCTCGACCAATTGACCCAGCTTGGCATTGAGGTCGGCGACCTGAACCTGGAGAACAGGGTCGAAGCCGCTTTTTTTGAGAAGGTCGTAGAAGCCGCGGCGGGCGCCCTCCAAGTCGCCTGCCGCCATCAATTCATGGGGCGTTTTCTTTTTACCCCCAAAAATATTCCACATCGCCAATCGGGTACTCCAATGAAGCTCAGCTTCGTGTCCTCAAATTAATTCCCACATTTTAGCATGGAAAAACAAGGCTGGAGAAGCCTGCCGCCTTACTCGAAAAGAGCGATCAATGGGGAAACCCTGCCGTGACCCGCCAGGCACACAAATAAGCGGATTCCCGACCCGCCCGTTCACCGCTCTCCCCGGGGTTGCTTTTCCTCTCGGAAATCATCGGTATGCAATCACCCCGGAGAACATCGCCCGGATTATTTTTCTAATCGGGCATATCGAGCCAAGCAATTGCGGCCATGAGCTGGAATCCCGATTTGAGATGCTCCCCCTTGAGGTCACGGGACAAGGCCCGAAAACGGCAAATTGAGGTATCCGATTTTGATTGAAATTGATGAAAAACGAACGAAGAGTTACCGGGAATTCAAAGGGACTATCCGCTGAAAAGCGTTGGCGCAAATATTTTAACCAAAATTCTTCCCCGCCAAGCCGTATGTAATGTAACCCCCCTGGAAGATTCTGTTTGGTTCGTTGCATGGCGCAACGGTCCGAAAGTTGCTAACGATCCGCCAGGAGTTGGGCTCACGCATAGAAGATTTGCCATGGTGCGGCCCTTTGCTCACGGCTGCCGTGGTAGAGGACCGGTCCCTTTTCCAGGAGTTCGGTGGGTAGGGGCGCAGATCCCAATCCGCCATGGCCTAAATTGTGTGAACCCCACGAAAAGTTCCCGGCGAACGCGAGTCCAAGCTGGTTGCCGGAAAAGGGAGCGGGTCTTGATGCGCGGTTTAACTTTGCTATTTATCTTCCCAGCTTGGGGACTATATGCCCAGGAGCTGTTGGTTTCGGTTTTAAATGATAGTGACATTGCCATTTGTAGCGATGGGGAGACATGCGTCGATTTCATCCAGGGAGAGAACGGCGGACTGAGCGGGCCGCGCCGCTTGCTCTGGGGTAGGGATGAGCGCGTGTACGCGGTTTCCGGCAACCGCGATGAGGTATTGCGTTACGACGCCGATGGCCGTTTTGTGGATGTGTTCATCGAAGACGGCAGTGGGGGTCTGGACGGACTCGCGGACCTGGCCTTGGGGCCTGACGGTCATTGGTATGCGGCCAGCTCGGGGACTCACTCCATTCCGCGCTTTAATGGAGAAAGCGGTTCCTTCCTCGATACATTCGTGGCTGCCGAAAGCGGCGGTTTGCAAAATCCCCGGGCGTTGGCCTTCGGACCGGCCGGCCGCCTTCATGTCTTGAGTGGCGCCAATGGCAATATTTTGAGTTTTGATGGCGGCAGTGGCGCGTATTTGGGCGAACTGTTGCCCGCCGGCAGCGTTCAAGACCCGCGCTGGTTTGACTTTGGTCCCGACGAATTTTTATATGTCACCGATTTTGAGACCAGCCAGGTTCTGCGCTTCGACCCGAAATCCGGTCAGCTTTGGGATGTTTTCGCCCAACAGGGTTTGCTGCGGCCGGAGGGGGCCTGTTTTGCCGGCGATGGAAAACTATACGTCGCGTCATTCAGCAACAATCAGGTAAGGGCGTACACCCCGGATGGCCTTTTGGACGCATCCTTCTTCGTACCTGGCGGTCCCGTGGCCGTGCTGTGTCCTCCCTCCCAAAAATGGGAGCCGCGGGCGCGATTTGTCTATCCCTGGGTCTCCAACAACGAGGGGTTTGAAAGTATTTTGGTGGCTCACAACTACAGCTCCGTGGCGGCCCAAGTCACCTTGACCGCCCGGCGCGCTCAAGGTCCCGCCGAGGTGGTGACGCATATCATTCCTCCGGGTGGCTTCCTCAAGGAACAGGCGAGTCAACTGTTCCCGATTTTAGGCAATGGCGCCGGGTATACCGTGAACCTCGAGGCAAGCCTGCCCGAGATCGGCGGTGTTTGGGTCACCAACAACCTTACGGCTGCTTCCGGGCGGTCACCTTCTCAAGGCGTCGCCGTTCAAATTCCCATGAATCCAGGTCAGAAGTCCGTCCGTTCGGGCAACCACATTTCCTTCGGTTTCCTGCCCACCACCGGTGGGTTGACCTCGGCGCCCGTGGTCGTGAATTTGGGGGAGGAATCCACCGATGTGACCCTGCGGTTCTTTGACGAGGACGGAAATCTGCTGTTGGAGGACGAAGAAAGCCTGCGCGACCTACCTCCCTTGCGGCCGTTTGCGGCGGTCGCCAATAGCCTGCTTCCAGCGGGAAGCGGAGACGTATTCGCGATCGCCTCCTCCGAAGGTCAACCGGTTACCGGTGTCAGCTTCGTTTTCAACGGTGGTGGCGAACCCGCCATCGGCAATGTAACCCTGGTCGAGCAGAGTTTTACGCCCCAGGGGCAAAAAGCCGCCTGGCTGGAGACCAACTTGGTTCCCATGAACAGTCATGACCCGGAAGACGAAGACTTTTCGGATCTTCAACCCTTGAAAGCCAAGCTCGACGGGGTGCGGGTCCTCATGCTGGGCGAACAGACGCATGGCGATGGCGCCACATTTTTGGCCAAGACCCGATTGATCAAATTTTTGCATCAGGAAATGGGCTTCGATGTGCTTGCCTTTGAGAGCGGGCTCTACGATTGTCACAAGGCTTGGCAAGCCTATCAAGCCGGCGTGACGCCCCTGCAGGCCTTCAGCCAGAGCGTTTTTGCTATCTGGAGCCAAAGCGCGCAGGTGGTTCCCATCGTCAACTACCTGGCCGATGAATTCAAACGCGAGCAGGGCATCGACCTGCGCAAAGACCGCCAATCCCTGCAGCGCCTGCGCGAAGCGGCCGAAAAGGCCAAGATTGAACTCTCCAGCGTGGCCGAGACCGAAGTCAATCTACCCTATGTGACTGCCGACCAGAATGGCCCCAAGCACCTGCAGGTCAAACTCTCCCGCGCCAAGCTGGAGCAGCTGGTGGCCTGCACGCACAAGCTGGCGGATGCAACAGCCGCCGCACAACCGTAACCGGAGGGAACCCGGGCGGCCCCGCCCGGCTCCCTGTTCTGCAGGCCGGCGCGCACCGCATCCCTCCCGCCGCCGGCCGCCCTCCTTCCCCCATTTCTGCCATCCGAAGGTCACCACACCATGTCCGACATCCTGAACAAGATCGTTGCCGTCAAGCGCGAGGAAGTCGCTGCCGCGCAGAAGAAGATGCCGCTCGCCGCCATGCGCGCCGATCTCGAACGCCAGTTCACGCTGACCGATATCGCCTACAAGACCGGCGGGCCAGCCCGCTATGTCGAGGTCGGGGAAACCGGCGGAAGGCTGGGTTTCATAACCCCGCTCACCCACAATTTCTGCGAAAGCTGC
>JBGTRP010000334.1:0-7634 GCA_041940685.1 Acanthopleuribacteraceae bacterium | reverse complement strand
ATGACGAAAGTCCGGGTGCTCGCTCCCCGGCGCCCCGCCGTCGATCATCGCCAGGTACAGCGCCGCCACCGGCAAGAACGCATGCACCGCCAGCAGCACCCCCCGCAGCGGTCGAGGATCGGGGCGCACGGGGGAGGCGTGCCCGGTGGCGTCGGCGTTGAACAGCACCGGATCCAGCTCCATGAGCGCGGCCAGCTTGTTGTGCGACGCCTCGTGGATCAGCGCCTCGGCCATGGTCATCGCGTTGGGATGCAGCGACAGATAGATCGTCCCGATGGCCTCCTGCATCGAGGCGGACAGGTGCTCCTGCGGAAAAAAGCCCACCGGGACCACCCGCTGGAGCACGAGCTCGAGCTCGGCGCGCAGGACCGGCAGGTGCTCGCCGATGAGCGACAGGGCCTGCTCCAGCGCGCGGGTCCACCGAGTGACCGGCTGCCCGCCCAGATCCAGGGTGTTGCCCGCCTTGTCCGGGTGGGCCTCCAGCTGGGCCAGCGGGTTGTCGTCGCACAACGACAGACGGATCTCGCTGTCGGCCAGCACCACATGAGCCGCGTCCGAGGGCTCGAGCGACAGCACCACGGGGCCGGCGGGGGTGGTCGCGCTGACGCGGCCCGCCTCGAAGCAGATCGCGGTCGCCTCCGCGGGCACCCCAAGGTGCAGCCGACCACAGCTCGACAGCAGGCGACGGGGGAACGCCCGCAGCGTCAGCGGCCCGGGCAGCGCCCGCTGATGGGCCAGCTCCAGCGCCAGCGCAGCCAGCAGCGCGGGCACTCCCTCGGACGGATCCACCACGACGCTCGCCCCCGGTCGCAGGCAGCGCAGCCAGACCCCGACCTCGGTGCGGCGCACGGCCGACATCAGCTGGCCCGAGGGGGCGGAGGCCGCCGGGGGCGCCCGTACACTAATTGAAGAATCTCTATTCTAATTAATAAGCTGTCGGTATCAGGGCGGCGGGGCCGGAGGGGCCGTGCGGGCCGGACACGGAGATCTTCATCGACACCCAGCCGGAGAAGCCTCTCAACGGCGGGCTGGCCAGCCCGGAGAACAAGGGGCGCTTCGTCGAGATCTGGAACAACGTGTTCATGTCGTTCGACCGGAAGGGCGACACGGTGACGCCGCTGCCGAAGAACAACGTCGACACCGGCATGGGCCTGGAGCGGACGCTGACGATCCTGACGGGGGCGAAGAGCGTTTACGACACCTCGTGCTTCTCGCCGATCATCGCGCGCCTTCTGGAAGGCGCGGGGCGGACGCGCGAGTCGCTCGACGCGAAGGGCGAGCGCGTGCTGCGCGTGCTCAGCGACCACCTGCGCACGGCGGTGTTCGTCCTCGGCGACCAGCGCGGCGTGACGCCCTCGAACAAGGGGGCGGGGTACGTGCTGCGGCGGCTGATCCGCCGGGCGATCCGCTTCGCCGACCAGCTCGGCCTCCCGGCGGAGAACGAGCGGGTGCTCAACACGGAAAATAAGGTCATCAAGCGCTTTTTCTCGCTGGACGGTCAATGCTATCGAGATGGCGTGTTGCCCCGCAAAACCAAGGAACTGTTGGGGTTGGTGGCCTCCATGGTGCTGCGCTGCAACGATTGCATCGACTATCACTTGGAGCAGTGCGTCAAGGTGGGCTACGACCTGGAGGAAATCGAGGAGGCCATGAGCGTGGCCCTGGTGGTGGGGGGCTCGATCGTCATTCCGCATTTGCGCCATGCCCGCACCACCCTGGAACAATTGATGGCATGACTTTGGCTCGTTATCTAGCGGGCTATCGGGGGAGCCGGTATCGCAACATTTGTTGCCGGGCAACCGCGAAATGGCCTGTCCCCGAATCATTGAGAAACAAAATTACACCACGAAGGTCACGAAGCAACGCGAAGGAGCTTCGGGAAGGACGGCTTGCCCTACCGCCGAATGGTATGTGAAAATTGCCTTTTCCTTCAGGGTTTTTTGAAAAGACTGAGTTTCTTGAAAAGCTGGGGGGCGCATCATTGGGGAAATGCCAGGCGAACGCCCATCGGGGGCCGGCCAAACAACCGGACCGGCCCAGGGGCAGCGGTTTTTGTTGAACGTCAAACTTCGGGAGGAAAAACCTTGAGGGTAGGATATTTATTTTTGCTGTTTCTGGCATTGGCAGCCAGTGCGGCCGGGCAAATCGTCAACATCCCCGACCCGGTCTTCAAGTCCTTTCTCGTTGCCAACTACGATAGCAGTGGCGATGGAGAGATTTCCGAAATTGAGGCGGCGGCCGTATCAGGTCAAATAAGTTGTTCCGGGCTGGGGATCGCCGACATAACGGGGATCGAATATTTCATCAATATCAATGCCCTATCCTGCGCGAACAACGAACTTCAGTTCCTTCCCGACCTTTCGCCTATTGCCGGATTGGAATACCTCGATTGCAGCGAAAACCAGCTAACCACCCTGCCTGATCTTTCGGCGCTTACCAATCTCACGGATTTGTATTGTTACGCAAACCAGCTTCAGGCCCTCCCCAGCCTGTCCACGTTGAGCAATCTGGAAACCTTGCTCTGTCAAAGTAATCAATTGACCTCGCTGCCGGACCTCACCAATCTTACGTCTTTGTTGTGGCTGCTCTGTTACGAAAATCAACTGACCCAGCTCCCGGATCTTTCCACCCTGACCAACCTGACGCACCTCAACTGTTCCGATAACCAACTGACCAGCCTTCCGGACCTATCCGGTCAGTCCCAATTAGCGGGCCTAAGGTGTCAAAACAATCAACTGACGACCTTGCCGGATCTTTCGGCGCTTTCAAATTTGGAGACTTTGCTTTGTGGCGGCAATCCTCTGACCTCACTCCCCGACCTGTCCACGCTGAGCGCACTCCGCTCTTTTTACTTAGAGAACGGCCAATTGACCTGGCTGCCGGACCTGTCGGGGCTAACCCAACTCGTGGAGCTTTGGTGTTCCGGAAACCAGTTGCTAACGCTTCCTGACCTTTCATCACTCTCCAATTTGCGCTGGTTGGTGTGCAATGACAATTTTTTGACGGAGCTCCCTGATTTATCGGGCCAACCCAACCTCAATTATTTGAATTGCTATAACAACCAATTGACGGAACTCCCCGACTTATCGGCCCAGACACACCTCTTCCAGCTTAGCTGCTACAATAACCAACTGAGCCAACTTCCCGATCTTTCCGCGCTCACCAGTTTAAACTTTCTCAATTGCTCAAACAACCAGTTGACCTCTCTTCCCGATCTTTCCGCCCTCTCCCAGTTGGTTAGCCTGGATTGCCAGCACAACGAGTTGGTCAGTCTGCCGGACCTTTCCGCCTTGACCTCCATGCAAGTACTTCAATGCAGCTTTAACCAGCTAACCCAGTTGCCGGATCTTTCCAACAATACCGAGCTCAGCCTCATTCTATGCCGCGAAAATCAATTGACCGGCTTTTCCGACCTCTCGGCGCTGACCAATCTAGACTCATTGTCTTGTTCAAACAACCTCTTAACCGAGGCGCCCATGCCGCCGCTAGGCCCCGGTGGGAACCTTGATATCAGGGCAAACCTGCTCCAGGCGGATTCGTGTTCCGACGTGTCGCTTCTGGAAGCCAATGGGGTTAATGTTGCGGTGGAGCCTCAAGGATTTATGACATTTCCGGATTGGCCGGACCAGGACAGGGTTCTTGCATGGGTTCACCTGGTAAATCAGGGAAAATTTGTTCCGCACTATAACATCAACTGTCTCTAGCTCTCTTTCGGCTTCAGGCGTTGACAAAGCGGTGGGTCTGTACCGATTGGACCAGACCCAGCAGCCCCATGGTCGTCAAGAAGCTGCTGCCGCCATAGCTGATGAGCGGACAGGGGATCCCCGTGGTCGGCACCAGCCCGATCAGCATGGCCGCGTTGAATAGGGTCTGGGTGAGCAGGGTGCCGACCACCATGATGACCACCAGACTGCCGGTGGTGTCGCTGGCCTCCAGCGCGGTGTTGAATCCGCGCAGAAAGAGCGCCATGTACAGGCCGAATATGAAGCAGATGCCCACAAAGCCAATCTCCTCCGCGGCCACCGCGAGTATGAAATCATTGTACTGGGCCGGCAGGAATCCCAGTCTCGTCTGCTGGCCCTTGCCCAGGCCCATGCCGAACAATCCGCCCTGGCCGATGCTGATCTTGGATTGATGGACCTGGTAACCCTTGTTGGAGGTGTCCTGATCCGGGTGGATGAAAGCCACGATGCGGTCTTTTTGATAGTCTTTCAGGAAGAACACCCAACCCGGCTTCCACAGCACGCCCATGATCAGCACCACTACCAGACCCGCGCCCGCGACCGTGACCCAAATACTCTCTTTCTTGCCGATCAAAAAATTGGGTATGAGAAAAAAGGGCAGGTACACCAGCGCGGTGCCCAGGTCGGGCTGTAGGATGATCAGCATGAAGGGAATTCCGCTGATCACGGCCGAGCCGATGAACTCGCGCAGGCTGGATTGGCGTTCCTGGAACTTGGAGAAATAGCGCGCGATCACCAGCACCATGGCGATTTTCATGAACTCGGAGGGTTGAAAGCTCATGAAGGGCAACCGAAACCAGGAACGCGCGCCGTTGATGCGGTCGCCGAATAAGAGCACCAGCACCAGGCTGAGGATGCCCAAAAAATAGATCCAATGCGCCTGACTCACGAATTTTTTATAATCGATGCCCGCCATCACGAAGTAGAAGATCAAGCCCAGCATTAGCCAGATCGATTGCTTGAGCCACAGCGCGTTGTCCACCACGACCGCCAGCGTGGCCGAGCGGATCAGTACCACGCCCAGCAATCCCAGCGTCAACGTGATGAGCAGGGCCCATTTGTCCAGGAACGCCAGCCGATTCATGTGGGGTTTACCTTGGGGCGCGTGGCCTTGTAGGCTTCCAGGAGAGCGCGGGCGATCGGCGCGGCCTTGTCGCCTCCCGCACCGGCCTGTTCGACCAGCACGATGATCGCGACCTCGGCCTTGTCCATGGGCGCAAAACCCGCGAACCATGCATTGGTATAGGCATCCCGCTTGTGGTCCGTTTCCTTGTTGAAGGTAATGAGCTGGGCGGTTCCGGTTTTGCCGCATACGTCAAATCCGGGAACCTTGGCGTTCGCGCCCGTGCCGTGGTCCTGGTTGACCACCCGCCACATGGCGGATTTGAGCAACTGAAAATGGCGGGTTGAAATGGAGTCGATCCGCGTGGCCGGAAAGCGGGACTTCTTCTCCTCGCCATCCTCCAGCGTTTTCAAAAGGAAATGGGGGGTAGGCGCCTTGCCCTCCGTGGCGATAAGCGCCATTAGGCGAACCAACTGAAGGGGCGTGGCCTGAAGGTTGCCCTGTCCGATGGATAGGGAAAGGGTTTCTCCTGGAAACCAAATCTGGTTGAAGCGACGCTTTTTCCATTGCGGCGTGGGCATCAACCCGGGCTTCTCGCCCACGAGATCGATTCCCGTCAGCTTGCCGAACCCCAACTCGGTCGCGGTTTGGGCCAGTTCCTCCACCTTCAGATCGTTGGCCAGGTTGTAGAAAAACACATTGCAGGAGGTTTGGATCGCTTCGGCGAGGTTGACCCAACCGTGGCCATCTTCGCGGTGGCAATGAAACACACGGTTGTAATAGGTGAGCTCACCCGAACAAAAATGCTTGGTTCCGGGGAGGACTTTCTGGGCTTTGAGCGCGGCCAGCGCGGTTACCAACTTGAAAATAGAGCCCGGCGCGTAGGTTCCCTGAACCGGGCGATTCAAGAATGGATGGCCCGGCGAATTTAGCAGGGATTGCCATTTTTCCGAGGAGAGTTCGGTGGTGAACAGGTTCAAATCGAAGGTGGGCGAGGAGACATAAACCAAGATTTCCCCGCTTTGCACATCCATCAAGACGATGGAGCCGCCGCGCCCTTCCAGCGCCTGGATCGCCAATCGTTGGAGGTCGAAGTCCAAGGTCAGGTAGAGGTCGCTGCCGGAACGTGGCGGCTTGGTCACGGTGGAAGACATGTAGACGCCGCGGCGGTCCACGAAAATGGTGCGCTCGCCATCCACCCCGGAGAGCAGGTGGTTGTAGGCGCGTTCAATTCCGCTTTTGCCGACGATATCGCCCATATGCAATTGAGCGTTTTCCCGAATCATTTCGGGAGAAGCCTCGCCCACGTAGCCCAGGACATGGGTCATCAATTCGCCGTAGGTGTAATGCCTTTTCTCCGTAATTTCGATGGCGAGCCCGGGAAACCGCGCTTGGTTGCGCTTGATGCGAAGAGACTCGGGAAAGCCGATGTCTTCTTTCAGGATGACGGGTTGTGAGAGCAAATGCGAGCGGTTTTTATAGCGTTTCCCCAGGTATTCTTCCGATTCGCCGAGAAAGGCGCTGATCTTGGGTAGGAAGAGCTGCCAGGGCTCGATCATTTCCTCACGCATCAACATCAGGTTGTAGGTGGGCATGTTTTGAGTGATCAGATGCTCGCGTCGGTCATAAATCAGCCCACGCGTCGCCTTGGTGCGCCGCTTTTTGATGCGATACTTTTGGCCCAACGCCTCGTAGCGTTCCTGGTGTAGAATCTGAACCCGGTAATAACCGCCGGTCACTACCAAAAAACCAAGGATTACCAAGGCTCTCAGGAAGAAAATTCGACCCTGGAAGGCCAACGGCGTGGGCGCTAGTTTCATGAGCTACCCCGGTTGAAGCGCAAGTAAACAAAAACCATCAAACTGTACAGCGTGGTGTGGAAAAGCGTCAAAAAAAGCAGATTGGTTGGGGTGATCGTTTGATAATAGACCCGGAACAAACCGCTGAGCCCCAATGATATATAGTAATTGGCCAAGTAAAAAAATGCAAAAAAACCAATTAAAAAAATGTCCTCAAAGAACGGCGTCACATGCCTTTTGAGGTGAAACACCGCGTAAACCAGCACCAACTGTCCCATACAACTCAAGCCCTTGACCTGTCCGGTATGGAAAATCAGGTCCATACAGAGGGAGAGAACGAGCGTTTGGGCGAGCGCGCGCCCTACATTGGATGAACGGATAATGAAAAAAATCAAGAAAAAGGAAAACTCGATTGGAACCCAGTAATTGGTGATCTGTGACTTGGCGAAGTAAAGGAGAATCACAACCAGAAAGCCGATGAAGAAGCTCCCCCATTTCATGGTGAGCCCTCTCGGGGTTCGGGAAGCAGCACGATCACTTCTTCCAGCCTGGCGAAGTCGGTCGCCAATTCTATTTCCACCTCTTGGAACATATGGTCCGATGGTTTTCCGCTCAGCACCCGTCCGATATGCAGCCCCTTGGGAAAAATGCCGTCCAACCCCGAGGTGAGCACGAGATCCATGGGCCGGATGGTTTCGAAGTTGGGAAAGTTGGCCAGGCGGGCCTTGGAGCCGCCCATCCCCGCCACGAAACTTTCCTGGTAGCGCGAGCTCTGAATCAGAGAGGCCAACACCGCGCTGGGATTGTTGATGGTCATGACCTTGGCGTAGCCCCCGGTAACCTCCCAAACCACGCCGACCACGCCGTCCACGCCGTAGACGCCCAAATCCCTCCGGATGCCCTGGTTCGCGCCCTTGTTGATGGTAATCATATGATCGCCGCGGTGTTGGGTGCTGCCGATTACCTCGGCATGAACCTGCCGCCAACCGCTCTCTACCGGCAAGGCCAACAATTCGCGCAGCCGCTCGT
>JBGTRP010000333.1:0-7642 GCA_041940685.1 Acanthopleuribacteraceae bacterium | reverse complement strand
ATGAAGTATGGTGTTACAGCGTTGAAGCGATAGCCTGATAGTTTTTCCATGTCTTTATCTTCTGCTAATCTGAACTTGTGGCCCTTAATACCAACTTTTTTATCTGAATTCTCGTTTTCATAAAAGCTATTTTGTTTTTTGTTGGTTGTCGTTTGCTTCATGACCGAGACTGAAAACGCGCTTTGAAACAATAAGTTGAAATATTCTATTTGCTTACAGCACCTTCTCGGAATAGAAACCAATTGGGTTCGATGTCTGCAATTTCATGTTTCTGAATATTTCGGGCCGAGCCGCCCTGGCGGCCAACTTCTTTACTTTTGCTTCAAGTTTTGAGATGCCAAGCGAGGGTTTCCTGCTCATGGGTTTCAACCGTTCCCTGTACTATTTGGGTTCGTTCCTTGGTTTTTAGCCCGCGGAAATTGTTTTTTGAGGCCATTCCGTGAAAAAACCCATGGGCGTCAAGGTAAGGAGAGTCCAGTCTCAACAGTTGAGTAATGGTCTAGACGACCCAAAACATGCACATCAGGCCCATTTTGGCTTCAGTCCAGATCCGCCCAAACGTTTTACCGTCTGGAAACACGGTTGACCTTGTGCCGAATCTCTGAGGAGGGGACGATCCATTTTTGCGAGGCATATGGCATCCTATGCGCGTAAAAGACTTAATTGTTCAATTTCGGGAGGGCTCATGATGCATTCCATTCTTGGCACGGGTAGGACGAAAGAGGCCATTTCGCGCGGCTTTTGGGCGCTGGCAATATCGCTTTGGGCGGCCGCGCCTTTAATCGGTGGTGATTCGAAAGACAAGCAGACCCTCCAAAGGGCTCAAGACTTCGAGCATCAATTTCAAGATGGTGGCCAACAACGGGGAACCATTTTGGAAAGGATGCGGGCGCACGGGGTTCCCGGAGTGAGCATCGCGGTCATTCAGGATCGCGAATTGGCTTGGACAAAGGGGTACGGGCTCATTTCAGCAAATGGCTCCCAACCCGTCGATCGGGAGACCGTGTTTTCGGTGGGCTCCGTGAGCAAATTGGCCACCGCGGTGGTTACCCTTCGCCTGGTAGCCAAGGGAAAGTTGAATCTCGATGCGGATGTCAACCAATTTTTGAGCCGCTGGAAGGCGCCACCCACGCCTTTTACCGATCAACAACCCGTGACCCTCCGTCACATCATGTCCCACACCGCCGGTTTTACGGTTCACGGCTTTCCCGACTTCCAGCCCGGCGAATCCCTACCCACGACGCTGGACACCCTCCATGGCCGGTCCCCTGCCAAACACGGGCCCGTGGTGGTGGATTTTACGCCTGGAACCCAATACCGGTACTCGGGCGGCGGCACCACCGTGCAACAGCTCATCATCGAGGAAATCACCGGCCAAAACTATCCCGCGGCGGCCCGCCAATTGGTGTTCGAGCCCCTGGCCATGACGCGCAGCACCTTTGAGAATCCGATCCCCGCGCAACATGGGAATATCGCCCGGGCGCATGGCCGCCTCGGGCAGCCAACGGCGCTGCCCAGGGGGTGGGAGGCCATGCCGGAAATGGCCGCATCGGGGCTTTGGACTACTTCTGGAGATTTGGCCAAGGTTCTCATTGCCCTGATCAAGGCCCATGACGGCCAAGGCGACGGTTTCTTGAAACAATCTCTAGTCCAGGACATGATGACCAAGGTGCCTCCCGGTGAATTCGGGCTTGGCCCTCATCTCTACCAGGACCATGTGTTCGGTCATGGCGGCTCGAACAACTCCTACAAGGCCCAGGCCATGGCCAACCTGAAGTCAGGCAACGGAATCGTGGTTCTCACCAACGGAGCCAACGGCAAAAAAATCATCCATGAAATTATCGAAACCATGAAACGCATCGAAGGCTGGTAGGGCCTCCCGTGGCAGGAACGCATGCTATATTGCGAAGTTAAAATCCCAATGGCGTGGCAATGAACCGCTACCGGCGAGGAGATGAAAAACGCTGATGAAGGATCTTTTATGATCGCCCCAAAAACTCGAATCATCCGCTCCTACCGCATCTATGGCGCCTTTTTCATTTGTCTTCTCGCGGCGGCCTGTTTTGACCGAGCGGAACCTTCAACCCGGGACGGGGAGCCCACCAAGGGGACCCCCGAAACGGCCGCGGATGCTGCCGGGGTAGTGGCCCTGGGCGAGGCGCACATCCTCCATACCCGGATCCTGGGAGAAGAGCGCCGGTTGAATGTGTACCTGCCGCCGGGTTACGGGGAGCATCCCGACCAGTCGTTCCTGGTGATTTACCTTTTGGATGGCGCGGTCCACGAGGATTACCACCATGTCAGCGGCTTGATCCAATTCCTGGTGACCTACCAACTCATGCCGCCCGCGATCCTGGTGGGCATCGCTAACGTGGACCGTTATCGCGACTTCACCCATCCCTCCTCTAACGCCGAGGATAAGGAGCGCCTGCCGACCTCCGGCGGTTCGGAAAAGTTCCGCCGCTTTATCGCCTCGGAGTTGATTCCATTCGTGGAAGGCAAGTTCAGAACCTCGGGCGAGAAGATGCTGATCGGCCAATCCCTGGGCGGCCTTTTGGCGGCGGAGATTTTCCTGGAAACGCCCGACCTGTTCGACATCATCATCATGGTCAGCCCCAGCTTTTGGTGGTCGGATGGCGCGTTGCTGGCGCGCGTGGAAGACGCCTTGCGGAACGATCCCCAACGCGAGGGCCGGCTCTGCCTGGCCTTGGGAAGTGAGGGCGACCGCATGCAGAAGGACGTCGACAAGTTTCTCAAAGCGCTCGCGGATCACGCGCCGCCCGGCCTGCGCTGGCATTTCATTTCCTTGCCCGAGGAAACCCACGCCACCATCCTGCATCGCGCGCTCTACCGCGCCATGGAAACGCTTTACGAGGACACGCATCCGGGTATGTAGGCGGGTTCTTGCATTCGAGACCCTCTCTCACCGGCCGTCCCGCCCGCATGGCGGGCACTCAGTTCGCGAAAACCCATCCGGGCTCACCGTTCGAGTAAGGGATAGGCGCGCCGTTCCCGAACCACATCTTCAATACTGTCCCGCAGCCGGGGAACCTCCGTCAGCAGATTCTGAAACTCATGCTGGGTCAGTGACAGGAAGAGGGTCGGCATGAGGGTGTTCGCGGAAGCGTTGCGAACGGTTTCGTCCAGCAGCGCCATCTCGCCAAAGAAATCGCCGCTCTCGAGGATCGCCGAGGCGGTTTGCCCGTTTTCCATCTCGATGTCGGTGATGGCGACTTGGCCGTTGACGATCATGTAAAATTTATCGCCGGGATCGCCCTTCATAAATACCAAGCGGTTTTGGGGAAAAAATTCCGAGACCAAGAGTCCCGAAAGATGTTTGAGTTCTTCTGATTCGAGTTTCTCAAACAGGGGAATCAGTTTCAGCCGATGAGGCGCGCACTCGGCGCGAAAACCATCGTCGCTGATGGTGAACCCGGTCTGCTTGCGCCATAAATCGGCATAGGCGCCGTCCTGATTCACGAGGCTATCGTGGGGTCCCTGCTGGACCAGGCGTCCCTGTTGCATCACCAGGATGCGATCCATCTTGGTGACCGTATTCAAGCGATGGGTCACCGAGACGAGCGTTCGATCCCGGGAAACGTTCATCAGCGTTTCGTGGACCGCCCTTTCGGTGGCCGGGTCCAACGCGGAAGTGGCCTCATCCAAGATGAGCAGGGCCGGGTCGCGCAGGAGTGCGCGCGCAATGGCCACCCTTTGGCGCTGGCCGCCGGAGAGCCGGCTGCCGCGTTCACCCACCCGCGTATCATAGCCTTGCGGCAATTGGCGGATGTAGTCGTGAAGTTCCGCGTTTTTGGAAGCGCTGATGATTTCCGCGTCACTGGCGTCCAACCGGCCCATGCGGATATTCTCCCGCAAGCTGGCATCGAAAAGCACCGAATCCTGCGGCACGATACTCATCTGTTTGCGTAGCGAGGCCTTGGAAAAATGCCGCACATCCGCGCCATCCCATCGGATGGCCCCCTCCCGCGGCTCATAGAATCTGAGCAGTAGCTTGAGCAGCGTGCTTTTCCCGGAACCGCTTGGCCCCACGACGGCCACCGATTCGCCGCGTTGGATGGAAAAACGCAACCGGTCCAAGACCAAATTCCCGTCCCCGTAACCGAAGCCCACATCCTCAAAGCACAGGGACTCGGCCAAGCGAGGGAGAACCCCTTCCGCTTCTTCCTGTCCGGTGGTCTCCACCTCCCGAAAAAATTCCCGTACGCGCCGCATGGCGCCCGATGCCTGAATGAGGTCGGGCAAGACGCCCGCGAGGTGGCTGGCGCCGGCGACCATGTTCTGCAGCAGGGCGAGAAAGCCGACCAATGCGCCCATGGTCAGGCTTCCCTCGATGACCAGAAACCCGCCCAGGGCCAGGATCAACACCTGAAGCAAAGCCGCGCTCTGACCACCCAAGCGGCCCACGAAAACCGAGAGAAAATAGGAAGCTCTCGCTTTGGCTTCGAAGGCTTTTAACTTCCGGTCGAATTCTTCCTGTTTGGAAGGCCAGAGATTGAAGGCGTGAATCATGTCCACGGTTCCCAGGGTTTCCTGCACGAAAGCGCTCAGGCCGCCCTCCTGGCTTTTGCGTTCGTAACTTTTTCGTTCTGCCCTGCCGGAAAGCCGTTTGGGAGCCATGGCGCCCAGCAGCAAACCGGCCAAGGCCATCAGCGCCAGGCGCCACTCGAAATAAACCAGCAAAGCCAAACTGGCCAGCACATTGACACAACTGAAGAAGAAAACATAAACCGAATGGGTCGCCGCGCTTTCTATGGCCAGCAGGTCGACCGAGAAGCGGGACATCAGGTCACCGGAGCGACCGCGGGCCAGGGTATCGATGGGAAGCCGTTGGAGATGGTCAAACATGTCGCGGCGCAGGTTATTGACCGCGGCAATGCCGACCTTGGCCGCACGAGCGTCCTGGACGAGGGCCAACCCCGCCTGAATCAGCCATCCAGCGCCCAATACGCTGAGGATTTGAATGAAAAAGGACCAGTCCCGCCGGGGAATGACATGATCGAAGGTAAGCTGAAATCCGAAGGGCATGGCCAGGCGGAAGGTCATTTGAGCGGAAATGGCAAAAAAAATAAAGGCAACCGAAACCCAATAAGGACGCAGGTAATGGGCCAAGGATTTGAAGAGCGGCTTCAACGGCAATCCTCTGGTATCAAAGGGCGACAAAAACTGGACTAAACATAGAGTTCTCCATGCGTATATGCAAGGTAAAAGCGGTGGTAAGGCTCAGGAACCCGGGAAGCCCCCTTCCTTTGACACATGGAGGGGAAATACCTTTACCTGAAGGCAATAAGCAAGGCCATATGACCCGGGCTATTGACAAAGAATAAAAAACTGGAAAAACAAAAATCGTTCTGAGTAGATAGAAATAATAATTGAATTTTGGATAATCGTGGTTACTAGTATTTTCATCTGACAAGTTTTAAGGTATAAAGAAAAGCCCTACCCTACAATCTAAAACATCCAGCAATATCTCAAGGAGAAGGATATGTTTCGCTTTTTTCCGCGAGCGCTTCTTTTGGGGCTCGCCCTTTTTTTGATTGGATGCCCAGGTCAAGAACGAGCAGGTGAAGATGGCCCCGATCCAGGTACGCCGCCCATCAGCCAATTGCCAACGCCGGATTTCTGTATCAACGGAGACACAACCCAATTGTGTTCCAAGATTCCCCACGACATCGTCCATCAACTGAGCTTCGACTACAAGGCGCTCACTGAAACCGATCAATTCGCCTTCGATAATTTTTCCTGGCAGATGTTTGTCGCCTTGAACTGGCCGGCGGATGGCCAGGGCAACCCCTTGGCAACCACCATCGGCTCGGCGCCCTCCGCACCCCGTGTTTGGGAGTTCTATCCGACCGGGGATACCGTGTTTGGGCTTCTACCCGATGCCCCGAATTGCCTGGCCGAGGCTCAAGCATCCGGTAAACGAGTCCTCAGGTACGATGCAAAAGCAGCCCAGGTCGTCGAAGCGATGGGATTGTCAGATGTCGAGATCAAGGGATTCCTTGAGGCTACCGGACAACCCCTGATCGACCGCAATCTCAACTTCGCCGTGTACAGCGCCGCGCTCAACCAGGTCGAGGCCGATTACATCATCAACAACGGACTCACCACCAAGGCGGGGCAACAAGCCTTCAAAGATGCTGGAAAAACTGTCAGTTTCCCACTCGGTCATTACGAGGACGACAAGCAAAAAACCGGCGGCTCGGTTGGCGCCATGGAGTTAAAAACCGCCTGGCGTATTTTGGATGTCAGCAAGGGGGATGATCCCAGCCGTTTCTACACCATTGAAGCCAAGGTGGTCATTGATGCGGAGAACAGCGACAGCGGCCAAAGCTTTTGCTTTGACGCCCAGCTCGGCCTGGTCGGTTTCCACATCATTCAGCGCACCACCAACCCCGATCCGCAAGATTGGATGTGGGCTACTTTCGAACATATCGACAACGCGCCCCAGGCCAGCAACGCGGCCGACCCGGCCGATCCGACCGGACCCACGACCTGTGATCCACCCACGGAAAGTTCCGGCACAACCTACTCATTTTTCAATGCCGAATGCGGCGGCTGCGCCACCAACCAACCGCCGCAACTGCTTCCCGGCCAAAAGAACTTCACCTGGGCAACTTCCCCGCCCTATGCCGCCAAGTACGCGGTGGAAGGCAAATACGGTACCCAGGTGGTCCGCTGTTGGCAAATCTATTCGGAAACCCAATACATGAACCAGCAGTTCCAGGGGAAATTGGAAGGCACGGTCTGGGCCAATTACTTTTTGATCAATACGCAGTGGATGGCCCAGGCGGAAACCAATCCACCCACCACCATCGCGGTACCCAAGTTTTTGGGCAACACGGCTTTGGAAACCTACATTCAACCGACGAGCTCTTGTTTGACCTGTCACGGTCAAGCCAAAACCACGGCAGGCCAAGACGCCAACTACAGCTTTTTCCTGGGCCTTGCTCAATAACCAAAAAACGATTCGGGTGGAGCCTGGATTGTCTCCCGGCTTTTACCCTTTCGCGGGGACGGGGGAAACAGAGGGAATCGTTTCTAATAGGGGTCCTACTGGATTTGGGAAACTTTTAGTTCCTGTAAAAGAACTCAAAACCGGGGCCAGACCTCTTGAGCAGCTTCGGATTGCCTAAACCCTCAATAACCTATTTGGCAGATCAGAGGAACCACAGTTTTAAGGGAAATGAAGCGTCAGCAGGGCGCCCGTCTTGGTGGCGCCCACGCGAATGCTTCCGCCGTGCCGGCGCATGATCTGCCGGCACAGGCTCAGACCGATCCCCGATCCCTTTTTTCGGGTGGTGTAAAAGGGAATGAACATTTTGCGCTTGCTTTCGGCGCTGAAGCCCGGGCCGTTGTCGCGAATCGTCAGGTAGACGTAGTCTTCGCGGCGTTCGGCACTTATCCACAGTTTGCGCGGGTTGGCCTTTTCGGTCAGGGCGTCGAGGGCGTTGGCCAGCAGGTTGCCGAGCACCTGGCGCAAGCGGGTTTCCCCGGCCTGGACCCAGAAGGTGGCTTCCGGCAAATCGCGAACCAGCTCCACCGCCATGGCCCGACGGCGCTTGGCCAGCAAGGCCAGGGCGTCATCCAGTGCCAGCTGCAGCGCCACGCTTTCTGGCGCATG
>JBGTRP010000332.1:0-7648 GCA_041940685.1 Acanthopleuribacteraceae bacterium | reverse complement strand
GTCGCGCGCGCCGGCGGCGTGCCGGCCAGCGACGAGCCCGGCGAGCTTGCCTTCTACGACGCCGCCGACGAGGACGGGCTGTACGAGGCGCTCGACGCCATCGCCGCTCGCGTCGAGTGCACGGTGCCGCTGACCGAGCCTGCCCCCGAGGACGCCATCGTGACCATCGATGAACAGGGCTTGATCGTGTCTTTCAATCCATCGGCCGAAAAATTGTTCGGGTATGGCGAAGCGGAGGTTGTTGGCCGAAACGTTTCCCTCTTGATGCCCGAACCGCATCGCGCCAACCATGACGCATATATCGAAGCCTACCTGAAAACTGGCGTGGCCAAGATTATCGGAAAGGGTCGGGAGGTCACCGGACTACGCAAAGACGGCACGCTCTTCCCCCTGTTTCTCACCATCGGTAGAGGAAAACCGGACGAGGATCAGCGCTATTTTGTGGGCATGATTCGGGATTTGAGCCATCAAAAGAATATCGAGGCCCAATTGCGTCAGGCCCACAAAATGGAAAGCCTGGGAACTTTGGCGGGCGGTATCGCTCACGATTTCAACAACATCTTGGGTGGTATTTTGGGATACGTGGAGCTGATGCTGGAAGATGTCGAAAAGGACAGCTACCAGGCCGAGGATTTGCGGGAAATGATGCGCGGCTGCCAGCGCGCCAAATCGCTCATTCAGCAAATCTTGACCTTCAGCCGCCAAGACCGGCCCGAACGCCAGCCCATGTACCTGCACGACGTGGTCGAAGAGTCTTTGAAACTGATGCGGGCCACGCTCCCGACCACCATCGAGATTCACCGGAAAATTGAAAATAATTGCAAACCGATTTACGGGAACCCCACCCAGATCCATCAGGTCATGATGAACCTATGCACCAACGCCGGTCATGCCATGATGGAGAAGGGAGGGGTTCTCGAGGTTTCCCTGAAGCAGAGAGTTTTGGATGCCAAAAACACTCCGTCCCACCGACAGTTGCCTTTTGGCGAATACCTGGAGTTGGTGGTCCGGGACAATGGCTGTGGCATGGAGGAGGATGTGCAAACGCGAGCCTTCGACCCGTTTTTTACCACCAAACCCACGGGCGAGGGCTCCGGGATGGGTTTGGCCGTGGTGCATGGCATTGTCCAAAATCACGATGGAGGCATCACTTTGGAAAGTGAACCGGGCCGGGGCACCCGTATCAGCATTTACTTTCCGGTGTGGCGCGAGCCGGTTTCACGGGAGGAAAAAAGCGCCTCTCGTCCAGATGCGGGAAGAGAACGGATATTATTGGTGGACGATGATCGTTTTTTATTGAAGATTCAGGAGCGGATTCTGGTTCGGCTGGGCTACGAGGTTACCGCTTATGATTCCGCGAATGATGCTTTGGCCGCCTTTCGGGCGAACCCCGCCCGTTTTCAATTGATGATCACCGACCAGACCATGCCGAAAATGACCGGCTCCGACCTTGCCCTCGAATTGCGCGCGTCGCGGCCCGACCTTCCCATGTTGCTCACCACCGGGTTTAGTGAAGCGATATCCGCCGAGGAAGCCGAGGCCATCGGTTTTTCCGATGTATTGCTCAAACCCGTGGAAAAAAACGACCTAGCGATCGCGGTTCGGCGAGCTCTGGGAATAAATAAGCAATGATTTTTCCTGGAGAAGGGGCTGGGGTGGAGGCTGAAAACAAAGCGCTCGCACTTCTCGAGGACGATCTTGAAGGGTTATTTCAGTCCTCATTTTTTTCTTCAGAGTCCGATCCCAATATTTGCATCACCCGGTTGCGCAGATCGATGGGACTAAAGGGTTTTGCGATAAATTCACGGGCGCCGGTCAACTTCGCTCTCACCCTGCTCATTTCCGCGGCGCCGGTAATTATGAGCAGCTTGCAGCTTTGAGAAGCCTCGTGTTCAAGCAGGTATCTCGCCAGCTGCAAGTTTTCCGACAGGGAGTAGGAGAGGTTGAAATCCAATACGAGAATGTGCGGGAGCCCTTTTTTTAGCAGTTGCAAGGCGTGTGGGCTATCGGTGGATTCAACCACGCGGCATTCGATCTTTCTCAGGCTGGCCAGCACCAGCTTGCGCAAATAGCCATCCTTGATAACGATCATTGCGGTTTGTGCCATTTCCTGTGCCCTGAGTGAGGGGTTTCCGCCAATGTCGGCAAAAGGGAAGGACGAGAAACGCGCGCATGCTTTTTGGGTTGCTAGCGGGCGTTCAAATTCCGGATTCCTTCGGAAATCCGGGGAGATTTTGGCTGGCCATTGAGGACCCGCGCATGGTGGTCGTTTGATGGGTTGAGACGCCTGGAAAGGCATCAATTTGCTGGGGCATTTATGCAAATGTGCTGCCAGTATGTTTGCTCCGCGCTGGTGCGCGACCGTCGAAATACATAAGATGCCAGGCTTCTGAGAGCCTTTCCCACCGCGAAGTGGACGCCAAATTGGGTTTATGTAGGAGTCACGAGAGTCCATGGTGCCGTCCGGCTGGCCAGTGTTATGATGAGGCTTAACCCACCATCCGTGGAAATTGCTGCAGACGAACCGGGCGGGATTTCTAGTTGAGAATAGCCGGTTTCGAGGGGGAGTGAAGAGGCGCCATGGAACCCACCCATATCTTGATTGTCGAGGATGAAGCCCTTTTAAGGAGAGCCTTGCGCCGCAAGCTTGAAAAAATAGGTTACCAGGTGGGTGAAGCGGAAACGGGAGAACGCGCAACCGATATGCTGCGAAACCATTCCTGGGACCTGGTTCTGTTGGATATCCACCTTCCCGATGCCGATGGATTGGAGCTTTTGAAAGGGATCCACGGTCAGGATCACGACCTGCCCGTCATCATGGTGACCGGCCTGCATGCGACCGAAAAGGTTGTCACCGCCATGAAAAATGGCGCACATGATTACATAACCAAGCCCTTTAACCTGGATGAAATGGCGATTACCGTAAACAAGGCCCTGGAGATGAACGACCTGCGCCGAGAGGTTTCCCGTTTCCGATCGGATGCTCGGCAAAATTCCGGCTTCGATAGGCTGATCGCCAAAAGCCCAAGGATGGCGGCCGTCATGGAAATGGCGCGCACCATATCGGAGAGCGATGCCGAAACCATTCTGCTGCTGGGCGAGAGCGGCACCGGCAAGAATCTCTTGGCCCAGGCGATTCACTACAACAGCAAACGCGCATCGCGGCCCTTCCTGGAGGTCACCTGTACAGCCCTGCCCGATCAACTGCTGGAAAGCGAGCTCTTCGGTCACGAGCGCGGCGCATTCACGGATGCGCGCCAGGGTAAAAAGGGCTTGTGCGAACTGGCTCATCGCGGAACCCTGTTCCTGGATGAGATCGGGGACATGTCCTTGGGAACCCAGGCCAAGCTGTTGGGCTTTCTGGAAAGCCGCAGCTTCCGCAGGGTGGGCGGTACCCGCCGTTTGCAGGTGGATCTACGCATCATTACCGCGACCAATCGAAAAATGGAAGGCCTCATCGCGGAGAAAAAATTCCGGGAGGACTTGTATTACCGGCTCAATGTGCTGGAAATAGAGATTCCCCCCTTGCGGGAAAGGTTAGAAGACATCCCATTATTGGCCGAAAGCTTTGTGGATTATTTTAACCGGCGCTTCAACAAGCGCGTTCGCGGTTTTGACAAAAAAGCGCTTCAGGTCATGGAGGACTACTCCTGGCCGGGCAATGTGCGCGAGCTTCGCAATGCGATCGAACGGGTCATGATCCTCACGAAAAAAGATACCATCGCCGCCTCCGAGTTGTCGCTACGCTCCCGTGGCAATGCGGCAAGCGAAACCTCGCCGCGGTCCTTGATTACCATGCCCGATCAGGGGGTGAGCTTGGAGCGGGTAGAGCGGGAATTGGTGAGGCAAGCATTGGAGCGAACCAAGGGCAACCAAACCAGGGCCGCCAAACTTTTACATATTTCTCGGGACCAGTTGCGTTATCGCATGAAGCAATACGAGCTGCTGTAGCCGGGTTTAACGGATTTCGTAGATGGCAATCACCTGAGTACTCACCTTGCTTTGGCCCGGGGCAATGGGGATCTGGGCTTCGGCAAAGCGATCCACTCCGCTCTCCGCGTTGAGAATGGGAACGCCCCCGACAAAGGTCTCCAGCCGCAGCAATGCGCCCAATTCGACCTGGGCCGCCTCCGCCATGATAAGGGCCTTTTCGCGGGCATCCGAAACGGCCGCGGCCAGGGCGCCGGCAAATGGTGTGGAGGCGTCGGAAATATCGAGGTACATGCTGAAGGATAGTTCGCTGTTGGTGCTGACGATGGGATCCAGCACCTCGCCCACCCGGTTCAGGTCACGGACCGTGGCGGTCAGCGTCATCGACACCACGTAGACCTTGCCCAAATCCTCGCGGTTGGGGCCGTAAAGTTGGCGGGGGTAGATATTGAAACCGGTGGTTTTAATATCTTCCTCGGCCACGCCGGTGGTTCGCAGAATGTCGATAATCTCCTGAGCCCTGTCGTTGTTGGTTGAGACGGCCTCGCGTGCGGTTTTTTCCTCGGAGGAAAGGTTGATGGAGACACGGGCAATATCCGGCGTCACCGAAATCTCGCCCACGCCCGTGGCTCTCAGCGTCCGCGTGCTCTGACCCGTGACCGGACCGTCTTGGGGAGCATAGGCCGAGGCCAGGAGGGGAAGCAAAAGAAGGAGGGAAGGAAGGACCGACCGTTTCGAAATCAAACACATGGATCACCTCACCAAGGATGGGGCGGTTGCATCGACCGCGTTGTTTTTTTATTCTAGCGCAAAATCGGTGCCAGCATTGGTTGATTCTCTGACAGAGCGCCGGAATGTCGCAAGCGCGCGGCGCAACGATTTCCACCATTTCGGCCGGGAGTCTATAATAATACCTTTCCGGTCTATGTGGGGCGATGGACCCCCGCTCTTGGTGATGGAAACCCTATGGGCATCCTGCGTTATTGTAAGGCACTTTTCCACCCCGTGGATGGGGCGCGCGTGAAAGCGCTCGCGCTTCGCTGGCGGGCTTTGCCCGCGGCGCTGCGGTCCCCAAACCAGGCGGTCGGCAACTATGTGGTGGGTTGCGGCGCAACCCATGGCGTTCACGAGCGCTGCAATTTTGGTTGTACCGCCTGCTATTTGGGGACCGCCGCGAACCAACAGCCCCCGCTGCCCTTCGCCGAGGTGGAAGGCCAACTGAAGGCTCTGCGCGACTATCTCGGTCCGGGTGGAAACGTGCAAATCACCTCGGGTGAGGTCACGCTGTTGCCCGCGCGGGATTTGGTTCGCATTCTGCGTTGTGCTCGGAAACTAGAACTGAGCCCCATGATCATGACCCATGGCGATGTCATCCTTCACGATGAAGATTATCTCGACCGGTTGGTAGTCGATGGCGGAATGCGCAAGATTTCCATTCACGTGGACCTCACCCAACGCGGCAGAAAAGGATTCAGCGCGCCGGAATCCGAGGCTCAATGCAATGCGGTGCGCGACCAGTTCGCGCGCCTTTTCCGCGACTGCCGCGCGCGCACCGGCATCAGGCTCAAGGCGGCCACTACGCTCACGGTCAACCGCCGCAATTTGGGGGAATTATCGGTGGTGGTGGGATGGTTTCTGGAAAATCTGGACTGTTTCCGGATCTTGAGCCTTCAGCCCCAGGCCCAGACCGGTCGGACGAGAGGCGACGATGGCGTGGGCATGGATGCGGTTTGGGAGGAACTGGAAAAAAGTTTGGGCTTCCCCCTCAATCCCCACCCCTTCCAGTTCGGCCATCGGTCCTGTAACCGCACCGCCTTTTTGCTAAGTCTACAAACGCCCGCGCGCCAAGTCCTACTCCAGGCGGTGCGATCCGGCAATGTCATGGATGAAACTTTCGTGGGCCTGGTATTGCGGGATTTCGGAGGACTGGTATTAAGCGAACGTCCGCCCTTGGAGATTGCTTTCAAGTTTCTTGGCCTTTGCTTGCGCAAACCCGCCTGGATGTGGCGGCTCCCCCTTTACGCCATACGCCGGGCATGGCAGGAGCGGACCCATGTTCCCTTTGTCCTCGGCAACCTGCTGCACTTGCGCGTTCGCCCGCTGGTTCTCGTGGTTCATGCTTTTATGAGTGCGGCGGAAATGGAAACCGACCTCGGCCGCGAGCGCCTGGCCGGTTGTCTGTTCCGCTTGTCCGTGGACGGTCGCATGGTCAGTATGTGTGAAATGAATGGCTCGTCCCTTCGCCAATCCACCTACACGGCCGTGTAAGGCTTGCAGGAAATTGGAGGAAATTGGGGCCAGGCCATCTTTGGAAAACCCTTACAAAAGCGCCAAGGGGCCCCGACCCCAGTGTGAGTCTGGAAAAAACGAAAGGCGATACGCGTGGATGGTCCAGAGATGCGGCGCGCAAATATTTTCAGAGTGGAAGAAGGTCGTGGGCGTCAACCGCCGGTCAGGGCGCCGACTCGCACGCGCGCGACCGTTCCCTTGTTTGGCTTGGAGGTGAGCTCCAGTTGGGCTTCGATCAGTTCGGCGTAACCCTTGGCAATGGTCAAGCCCAGGCCAAGATGCAGTCCTTCGACGCCGCCCTCGCGCTTGGCCATAAAGAAAGGTTCGAAAACCCGTTGCAAATCCATGGGACTGATGCCTTTTCCGGAATCGCGGATCTCGATCCACAGCGCCTGCTGTTCCTCGAAGGAAGAAACGGAAATAGACCCCCCGGTGGTAAAATCCACCGCGTTCTCCAGGATGGGCTGCAATAGGGCCGCCAATATATTGGGGTCCGTGTTCACCGAAAGGTCCACGCTCAGAATGTGATGTTCCGCGGTGAAGGCGATCTCCTCGGCCAGCGTTTTCGGACGCAGGGAGGAAAACAACTCGTCCAACATGCTTCGCACCTTGTGCGTTTTCAGATTGGGCGCAATTTCCTCCGCCTCCAATTGGGCCAATTCCGCCGCCTTCTCCAACATGGTTAACATGACGTGAATATGGTCCTCGATGATGCGCACGTCCTCCTGTTGGCTTTGGTCGATCCATCCACTGAGGTTCTTATTGAGCAGGCTGGAAAACCCTAAAACCACGTGCATGGGAACCTTGAGCTTCTTGGTGACCTGCAGAACAAAATCGTTTAAGAATGCGTTCTCACGGTCCAAACCCTCTAAAGAAGCTTGCAGGGAATCCAACTTTTTGTCCTGTGCGCGAAACTCGCGTTCGATTTGGGTAGGCTTCTTTTTGGATGTGCGCAACAGTTCTTGAAGTTGTTGCTGGTGAGATATGTCGGTCAATAGCGCGAGAAACCCATCCTCCTCGTCACCCTCAAATCGAAAAGAGAGCGTGTTCAGGCTAAAAGGCGTCACATCCCCGGCCTTATTGCGTAGCTCCACGATGACGTTCTCGGCATGGTCTCCCTTCAAAAACTGCCGCATATACTTGTGGAAACGCAGGCGAAATTTATCGCGCTCAAAGAGCTGAGTGACGAAGGAAATGTTCATGAGCTTGCGATTGCTATAACCGGTGAGATTGCGCATGTACTGGTTGACCAGCGCCACATTGCCATCGCCTCGGAAGCCGATCACTCCCATGGGTGCGCCATCCACCACCCGCTTAAGATTCCCGCGCGATTCCTGCAGCGCTTGTTTGAGTTCGTTTACCGGGGTTTGGTCCTCCACCTGGACCAACAGCACGGAACCCGGATCGTCATTGTGGACAACGATAGATA
>JBGTRP010000331.1:0-7653 GCA_041940685.1 Acanthopleuribacteraceae bacterium | reverse complement strand
CTCTGCCTTGGCCCCTTTCGACCGGATCGTTCACACGTCCCCCGAGCCGCAAAGCAGGCCCGCAACCGCTCCAGAACGCCGGTTCGGCGGTTCGGCTTTGACGAAACAGCCCCACGGGCGTATGGAGTGGCGGTGCCGGACATGTTCTGCCGGCGTAAGCTCGTGGCCCCGGAATGCCGCGGAACCTTGATCTCGCTGCCCTTCGCGCCTTTCTGGCCGTCGCCAGACTGGGTGGAGTCACGCGCGCTGCCGGGCAGCTCAATCTCACCCAGTCCGCCGTGTCGCTGCAGCTCAAGCGGCTGGAGGAAGCCTTCGGCGAGCCGCTGATCGAGCGTCATCCGCGCGGGGTCACGCTGACGACGCAGGGCGAGCGCCTCCTCGAAGTTCACCCGGATCAGCTCTTCGGCCAGCCTTCCCGTAAAGGTGAACACGGGAACGATTTGGGGATGTTGCAGGTAGCGCCGATAGGTATCCAGGGTGGAAACCAAACCCTTCAAGGTCATGTCCGCATCATCGACCGGCATCAACACCAGGCCCTTATCGGAACTCTCCGTAAGCGATGCAACGAGCTTGGACAGGAAATCATTCAGCTTATCCCGCAACATCAAGCCGCTGTGATGCCGGCTGAGTTGATCGAGACTGATTCCGACCGGGTCGTTTTCTCGGGGGTCGACCTTGGGATCCACCACCTGAAGATACTCCAGAACCTTTTCAAATTTTTCCTCAACCGGGGAGAGGAAATCCGGGTCCTCGCTGGAGTTTGAACCTTTCTCCTTTTTTCGATGCTTGCGGTCGGCTTCCAAGGCCTTCGTCAGGAATGCGTAGAGAAATTGTTCCTCTTTATAAAGCAGATTGGGTTCGATCACGTCCAGAGCCTTCAGAGGCCCCGGGATGTCATCGTCGTCCTTACCCTGATTGACACGATGCACCAGCGTCTTCAGAAGGCTTGACTTGCCCGAACCATAGGTCCCAAAGATGGCGATCGACAATGTCGCCTCTTGACCGCCTTTTTTGCCGAAGCTTCCATGGAAGCCCCGATGGTCCCTTATCATTTCCATCATGCGCTCCAATTCGGCCTGCCAGAGCGCCTCCTCTTTTTCATAGGCTTGCGAATGCCGGGAGCGGCCGAGATGGATCAATATGGATTCGGAACGATTGTTTGACATAAAAAACCTCTACTGCCCCGAGAAAAGGGAACCGGGCAAATTTAAAAATTGGCAATCAGAAAAATCGGGGCGGCACTTTTCGTCCCAATGAAATGGAATCTCAAGCCATCAAGCGCTTGAGTTACGCCCCATCGGCCGCTCTATTGGCTTCACGCCAACTCGTATCTACCTACTATTGCAGAATTTTATTTTCTACTAGCTCATGTCCTTATCATTTTTTAACGATAAAAAACTGGAAGGCACGAATTTCCACTTTTTACTGAAATAATCAATCGAATGCCAACGACGTCCCGACCAAATATTTTTATTGTGCCCATTCCATGGAAAAGATGCCCCATACCTTGAGTCAAACGGGTAAAATCCCCTAAACTGAAGTGATCCACATCACTTTTTAAGGAACCTTCCCGAAATGGCCCATACTCACGAGCGCGAGACCACGGCGGGCTTTTCCAGTATTCAGGGAAAGCAGTCATCCTTATCTCCCACGCTCGTATCCACGCCCATTCCCGCGCTTTCCATTGCATTCCATCCGGACTGGAGTCGCATTGGCGAGAGTTTCCTCATGAGCGGCTTGTTGGCGGGCAGAAAGGTTCAGCTCTCACGGGTGGGTCCCGCTTTTGGGGTTCCCGGCGGGGAGGCGGGTTCCCCCATCGCCGACCCCTTTATCAGCCGCGCGCCACTGGTTTTCGAGGCCGGTCCTGAGGACGCGGTGGTCTTGGATATAGGCCAGAGCCGAACCCATGTCCGGGTCGTGGGCCAAGCGGACGCGGGCCGTTACGCGTTTTCGAACGAACAAATGGCAAGGGGCGCCGTCATCCTGTTGGCCAACCGCGTGGCGTTGTTGCTTTACCACCATATTCCCTCCGAGCGCCCTAGGCCGCCGCGTTTCGGCATGGTAGGCGCGAGTATGGGCCTGGAACGGGTGCGCGCGGCTATCGAAAGAGTGGCGGACCTGGACTTTCCCGTGCTGATCCGCGGAGAGTCCGGTACAGGCAAAGAAATGGTCGCTTCTGCCATCCACCGCGAAAGCAATCGATGCAGGCGCCCCATGGTGAGCGTCAACATGGCCTCTATTCCAACATCTTTGGCTTCCTCCGAGCTATTCGGCGCGATTCGCGGCGCCTATTCAGGTTCGGTTCAGAACCGGGACGGTTATTTTCGACGAGCCCACGGGGGCGTGTTGTTCCTGGATGAAATCGGGGAAACCCCGGGCGAGATTCAGGCCATGCTGCTGCGGGCTCTGGAAACCGGAGAAATCTATCCAGTCGGCGGTCAGAGCGCCATTCGGGTCGACGTACGCGTCCTCGCCGCAACGGACGCGAATTTGGAAGACATGACCGCCACGGGCGGATTCAAATCGCCCCTCTTGCATCGCCTCTCCAGCTACGAGATCCGTATTCCGCCATTGCGCGAACGGCGCGAGGATATCGGACCGCTGCTGCGCCATTTCTTCCAGATGGAACTAAAGCGAGTAAAGGAAATGGAGAAGTGCGGCTTTACATCAGCAAAACAAGACCCCTGGCCGCCCGCGGACCAGATCGCACGATTGATCGCCTACCATTGGCCCGGCAATGTGCGCGAGCTGCACAACACCGTCCGCCAAATTGTCATCGACAACCGAGGCTCGGCCCCCTTTATCCTGGATCAAAAAATCGAAAGCGCCCTCAACACGAGCCGCCCTTCTTCAAGGGGAGAAGAGCCGGAAACCCCAGAACCCACGACCACCGTCGCCAAACGCCGAAGGCCGAGAGACATTACGGAGGAAGAGCTACGCGCGGCTTTGAAGGATAACCATTGGGATCTGAAGCCCACCGCGCAACAATTACATATTTCCAGGCCTTCCCTTTACAAATTGATGAAAAAGTTCGAACATATCCGCACCGCCGGAGAATTGACCCTGGAGGAAATTACGGCTGGTTTCCGCGAATGCGAGGGTGACACCACTCAAATGGCAGCCCGGCTTGAGGTTTCCGAACACGCGCTGCGGCGGAGAGTTCGCGAATTGGGATTGATGTAACCCACACCTTTTGAAGCGAGGGGGAAACCGGTGTCCGATCCGCCTACCATGTTGGGCCCCTATAAGATCCTGAGAAGGATCGGCGAAGGCGGAATGGGCGAAGTTTTCCTCGCCCACCATGTGCAATTGGACAGAAAGGTCGCCATAAAGAAGATCCGACTCGACGAATCCCTTTCCGATGAGCGCCGCAAACGCTTCCACCGCGAGGCCAAGGTCGCGGCCCGACTCAACCACTCCGCGCTGGTGCATGTTTACGATATTTTCCAACAGGACGGGCAGGACTACCTGGTCATGGAATACGTGGAGGGCAAAACCCTGCGGCAGGTGTTGGACCAGGAAACGCCCAATCTCAACAAAAAGCTGGCCATGGCGGCCCAAATCGCCCATGGCCTCGCGGAGGCCCACGATCACCATATCGTGCATCGCGATCTTAAACCTGAAAATGTGCTGATCACGCCCGAAGGACGGGCAAAAATCGCGGATTTCGGCGTGGCGAAAAACCTTTTGCAAGAAGGCGACCCAACCGATTTAAACCGCTCGCTCACTAGGGACGGCACGATCGTGGGAACCTCCCGCGCCATGTCTCCCGAGCAAGCCCGCGGCGAAGTCCTGGACCATCGTTCCGATCTCTTTTCTCTGGGCAGCTTGCTCTATGAGCTGTTTTCGGGGGTTTCCCCTTTTGCCGACACGACCCACATTGAAACCCTAAACCGGGTGATCAGCCACCAGCAGAAGCCCGCGCGCGAGCTCAACCCGGAACTGCCGGAATCGCTGTCCTCCCTAATCGACCATCTACTGCAAAAATCACTATATCTGCGGCCGGCGACCACACGCGAGGTTGCCCAAGCGCTTGACGAACTCGTCACCCTCAGCAATAGCGGCGCCACGCTGGAAGGGGATTTGACGATTCCGATATTGGGGTCCGGCAGAAGCCAGCGAGCCAACCGCCGGTCCCCGCGGTCACGGATTTGGTTGGTCGCCGCCCTTTTATCAGCGCTGGCGGCGATTGCCGTCTACTATTTTCTCCTTCAACCAAAGCCGGTGGCCCTGAAATACGTGGCCGTGCTCGAACCCAGGCTTCAATTGCAGGACGAGCGCGATGGGGCCATCATTGGGTCCGGTATCCGCGACGCGCTGTTGAGAACGCTGGTGGGTTACCGCGACCTCTATCCGCTGGACCCCGCCAGGGTCGACCGCGCGGTCCGGCAAGGGGTTTCCCCCTTTCAAATGCTGGGCGCCGATGAGATCATCGACTCCGCCCTCCTCTGCCAAGAAAGCGGCTGCATCTTGACGTTGCGGCGCATTCGCGGCCAAGACGAGAGCCTGCTCTGGACGGAAAACGTGGAGGCCCCCTACGAAGACCGGCGCATACTCTCCGACGCGGTTTCAGCCACTCTTTCCCGCGGTTACCAGGGCCAGCGAACGCAAGCGGGCGTCATCCCACTCGATGTGGGTTCCCAGGATTATGAACGCTATTTGCGATTGCTTGAACGCTACCAACGGCGCGAGCCGCCGATCGAAAAAACGCTGGAGGATTTGCAGGCCCTGCGGGCGCGCTGTCCAAACTTTCCCGATATTTACCGACTGGAAAGCAATGTGGCGCGCTACCTTTTCTCCACCACGCGCACCTCCGCTTATCTGGAGCACGGATTTGAGGTTGCCAAAAGGGGCGCGGCGCTGGCACCCAACGATCCACGGCCGCTCACCAGTCAACTGAGCCTGGCTCTTGCCGCCAAGCAACTGGAGCGCGCGGAAGCAATTCTGGATCAACTGGAAGCGCTCTACCCGGGCTCCAATCTTTTTAACCGGAAACGGGCGGTATTGCTGGAAAATCAGGGAGAACCGGCGCGCGCGCTGACCCTCATGCGAGCCGCGGTTGTGAAACAAAGTTCATGGGATGCCGTTTTCGACCTGGCCAATATGGAATACCGTCAGGGCAATATCGAACAAGCCCGCGGCCATCTCCAGGAATTGTTGGACAGGGTTCCCGGGAACCGGCGGGCTCTGCGCCTCCTGGCCCAACTGGAGTTGCTCAGCGGCAGCCCGGAACGGGCGCGGGAGCTGTACCAAAACTTGGTGGCGCAAAAGCGCCAGGCCTCTGATCTGACCAATCTCGGCACCGCGGAATTGCTCTTGCGCCGCTATGGTGAAGCGGCCGGCAATTTCAAGGAGGCGCTGGCCAAGACACCCGACAATGCGTTCATCGCCCTTAACCTGGCGGATGCCGAGTGGCTGATGGGGAATCAGCCGGAAGCCCGAATAGGTTATGAACAGGTGCTCGCGCTCATCGCCCGCGATCCATCGAAACAGGGCTCGCAGTTCCTCACGGTCAAAGCCCAGGCGCTCGCCCATTTGGGCCGCAACCGGGAGGCCGTGGGCGCGGTTTTGGAGGCGTTGCGGCTCGCGCCCAACAACCCCCAAACCGCCTACGAGGCATCCCTGGTCTACGCCCTGATCGGAGAACGGGAGTCCGCCCTCTTACATGCCGAGAAAGCGCTTCAATCAGGCCTCGACCCCCGTTGGTATACATTTCCCTGGTTCGACCCCCTGCGCGACGCCCCGGATTTCCCGGAAAGCCTCTAAACGGCCGTTCTGTGGTGGCCGGGCGCCGGACCTGGCTGGTTGGAGCCTCCAGAAACGCATTTTTTTGAACTTCAAAGGACACGAAAATAAAGCATTAGTTGTTTAATTGCAGCAACTCCTTTTGCTTATCCTCGTGTCCTCCCTAGTAAATTTGGCGGCTTCTGGATGGGCTCTGGTTAGGCTTGCTTTCCGGAGAGGTCTCCATCAGGCGGTCGCCGGCGCCGCGTCCCTGCTTCTGCTTGAGAATCCCTTCCTTTGCTCCAGCCTGGGCAATGCATCACTGTCCGGCTCGTTGATGATGGTGGGATCATCGGAAATGATTTGGCCCAGATGCATCACCGATAAAAAGTAGCGAAAGGTTTGCGTGCTGCCGCCGGGGTTGTTATCGGTGAGCGTACAGGTTTTTCTGTCGCCGCTGATGCTGAACTCAGGGGGCGGTTCGATAGGAACTTTGGCAATCCCGGTTCCCGCAAAAAACTGGATGGCCTGGTCTAAATACTCAGCGCTTTCCAATTCTTCCAACATCAAATTGATGTCGCATACGCCCTTGGGAATGAGTAAAGTCAAATCATGGGTCACCACATTGCCCACCACATAGGTAAAAAATGGGGCCTGATTATTGATTTTCACGGTGACATCAATCACCTCAACGACTTCTTTTGATTCCATGTCATCCTCCTTCTCAATAGAATCTAATTGGTTGGTTTCGCGTATTTTGAATGTGTTTTCCGAATCTGGTCCTACCAAAACCCGTGGCAAATACCAGACCATTTGGACGTTTTTGCCGGGGTGGTTCCCCCGATCCGTCGTTCTGCTTGATTTGGTTGGGTTTCTCTAATCCTAGCCGATTTTTTTCCGGCTAGCAGCCGACCGTTTACGTATTGTAAGAATGTAAAATGACATGCCACTAGCTCCGCGAACATGTCCCCGAACGGGATAGGCGCCAAGTCGAGAGCGGAGTCCGGGCGATGGAATTTAGCTGGCCCTCCCCTGGTTCGGCATGCTCGCCAATTGACCGCAAGGAAATAATTTGGAAATTGCGCGCCCTTGCCCGCCCCAATTTCAAAGGGGAGTTTTCCTGAACCACGGGCCGCGATTCCTATGCGCAACGCCGGGTGGTTTGGAATTGCGGGTCTCCGGGTTCCGATGTAGGATGGTTTCACCCGCTCAGGAATTGTACGGAACGCGACCGGGAGGTAGGCCGTGAGGAATCTTTCCAGCGAAAGAGTCATCAGCAAACAGCGGGCCAAGCTCTTCACCGCGCTCTGCCTAAGCTTCGCGCTCAGGTACGCCACCATCGCCTTTCTGCTTTTGGGGGCACTGATCCTGGCCTTGCGCTTTTTAGGCCTCGACGTCGCATTCCTGCCCTGGTTCTGTGGGCTGGGGCTGTTTGGCGCGCTTCTTCACGCGCTCATCCGCGCCGCGCGGGCAACGCCCGGCGCCATGGACACCCGCGCTCACCTTGACCGCATCAATGGCTTCGGTGGTTTGCTGTTGGCCGAAACCGAACGCGAGATCGGCGCCTGGGTCGAACGCATTTCCGAACCGGTTCTACCTCGGGTCCACTGGTTCCATGGTCCACAAACCGCCCGCTTCCTTCTGGCCGCGGCCTTCTTCGCCGCCTGCCTAGCCGCGCCCGCCTCCTGGTTTGAAACCACCGCGGCCGCGGCCCAGGCCATCGACGGGGAGGCCGACCGAATCGAGGAGAAGCTCGCGTTGCTGGAGGAGCGCCAATGGCTGGAACGGGAAACAGTTGACCGGCATCTGCAAACCATGGAGGAGGTAGCGCAACAAGCCCGCGGCGACGACCCGGCCAAGACTTGGGAAGCCCTGGATCATATGAACCGCAATCTGGACAAGCATATTGCGGAGGGTTTGGAGGCGCTG
>JBGTRP010000330.1:0-7677 GCA_041940685.1 Acanthopleuribacteraceae bacterium | reverse complement strand
TACGGCACGTGACCGTTGCCGCGAACCTTCGGATGGCCACCGAAGCTCGTAACCGTGAAGTTCGGCGTATCGGCCGCGAGCCCCTTGCTCTTCTCTCCCCCGGGCCGGGCCCTTCCCAAGATCGCCGCCACCGATATCGAAGCACTGGCCAAGCAAATTCGCGAGACCCCACGAGAGCGGATCCTGGACTGGGCCGGGACGCGGATCGGGCAAGGCCTGGACTACAAAACCATGCTGGGCGCGGTTTTCTTAGCGGGTCTCCACGAGATCAAGCCATGGTACGTGGGCGGAAAGCTGCACGCGGTGATCATGGTCTCTTCCATCTTGGATCTCACGGAAAGCGCCGACTCGGAAGAAGCCTGGCTCGGGGCACTGTGGAACCTGGACGACATGAAACTCGGCCAGCAGCGCGATATCAACGAGGGCGACTGGGTGTTGCCGCCCAAGCCCTCGGTCTCCTTTGCGGATGAGGCCAAGGCGCGAACCGCCTTTCTTGCCGCCATGGAGGCCTGGGACCCGGAAGCCGCGGACCGGGCGCTGCTCGGCTTGATGTCATTCCACCGAAGGGACACCCTTTTCGAAATACTATGGCCCTTTGCCGCCCGCTGCTACGAGAACATCGGCCATAAAATCATCTACGCCGCCCAGGTAGAGCGAACCCTGCGGCGTTTGGGTTGGGCTTACGCGGAACCCGCTTTGCGCTCCCTGGTGCTGGGCCTGCTTTTCAAGGCGCCCGGAATAACCGGAACCTTCACCAGCAGCCTCTCGCTAGCGCCTTCTTTTCCCGAGAATTGGATGGCGGGCAAATCAGACCCCGCGAGCAGCCAGAGCCTGCTCGCTCCGTTGCGGACGGCCGGTTCCGAGGAAGCGCAAAAGTTGGTGATCGCGGCGCTCACGGAAGGCCTGGGCCCGCAAACGGTATGGGACGGGCTGCGGCTGTTCGCCGCGGAACTGTTCCTACGCCACCCTCGGGTCGAAAAAATGGCGAACCGGGCCATTCTGCTTCCCGTTCATGCCGTCACCGTCACCAACGCGTTCGGCTACGCCTTTCGCCTGACCACCGAGGAGTCCACCCGCCGCATCCTGCTATTGCAGGCGGCCGCTTTTCTCGCTCTGTTGCGGGATGACCTCTCCAACTGGATCAAGCTCTCCATGGAAGGTCCCGGCATCGACCAACTGGGCGCCGAATTCAAGGGAGAGACGGTTGGCCTCGAGCAGAGTTACGCCGAGTATTCCGCCGCATCGGCCAAGGAGCTTTTAGACCGAAATCCCGCCCTGGCGCATGATTTTAGACGCGATATGCGCACCGCGCTGCTCCACAAGGGCGTGGAGCACCACCAGCACAAATTCGCGGCCGCGATTTGGGAGGAAAGCCTCCTGGTCGACCCCCGCTGGCAGTCCCGCATCCTCGCGCCCTCGGTCACCTACCTCAACCCCAACGAACCCGATACGGAATTCCAGAAACGCGCCCTCCAGGTGTTGCGGAAGGTGAATCTCTAGCCACCTTGGCGACCAAAGGCCTTCATTTTATATGGTGTTTGGATCGCCTAGCCGGCAGGTTTCAGATGCAAGTAACGCCGCGCTTTTCCACTTGAATCCGCTCTCTGGAATCTTGTATCGCAAGGATGCCGGAAACCAGGCTCTGGAATTCCCGGACCGGATGGATGGTATCCAGCCAGTATTCCCAAAACTTTGGGACATATTCTCAGGTCCAAGATTCAGCCGCGACCCAAAGATTGGGGCTCTTTTTATTGAATAAGGCCCTTTCCACCATGGGCTGGAGAAACTCAGCAACCGCACCACCTACCTCCTGAAACGAGGTTGGGATCCTTTCTTTCCCAAGTCTATTCCTAAAAGCAAGCCATTGGCCCTGCTTTGCAATGAAATAAGGGGTCGTGAATGCATGGATCGATTCAGGCAAATTGGTTCCCCGGTGAGAAAAAGTTTGCCGGATAGCCTCAGACAACCGGGCGCCTTCAAAATTAAAAGAGCGAGATAACAACCAAATGTCGAAAATGTCCTTCATCCGGCTATTCAAGCTTCCCAATTTGACCATGGCTTCCAGCTTTTCAGCAATCGCGCTTTCCTTGCTGTAGCAGAGAATTCGCGGCGGCGGATCGTCCAGGATAGTTGGTAGTTCCCATTTCTCTGGTTGGGGATAAACTATATCGCCAAAACCGATAACGATTTGGATCGAAATTTTGGCAGGGTTCAATAGGGCTGGAAACCGAATCCTAAATCCCAGGTAATCCGCCCACTCCGTGATGGGCTCGGTTTGGAGAGAGTCAACATCAAATGTGAGCCCATCCGCAGCCACTTCTACGGCAACAATGGACTGAATTCGCGCAACAATTTCCTCCTTTTTGTTACTCGTTTTTCCCAACAAGTCAATGTCCATGGTTGGGCGATGGTCCGGTGCTCCCCATACTTTCAGCAAAAGGGCGCCCTTGAGGATAAATCGATTGGCCTGTTCCGACTGGGATAATCGGTAGAGAAATCGTTCCATGGCGTAGTGCTGCAATAACTCCTGAAAGGGCCGCCGATCATTTTTCGCTTGATTGAAAAGACGCTGCCGGACGGAGGCAGCGATGTTTTTAGGCGTTTTCACAGCATCGCCTCAAGGTAGGGGGTCATGATTTTTTCGACGCGGCAGATTCTCGCGTAAAGAAGGAGCTCTTCAGGTCTAAACCTCATGCGGGCTTTATAGAGCTTCATGGCCTCTAAAACTACGTCCATGCCGATCTTGTTGCGAAATTTAAAACAGTCGGCCAGGGTTTTTTCCGGACTGTAAATTTTGATGACAACCCCATCTATCCGATGTTCTTGAATTCCGGATTCGTAGCAGCAATTCGAGAATCGATGGGCCTGGATCGGTGGATAATCGAGAGATGGCAGTCGCGTGTTTCTCGCAACGGCCACGGAAACCCTGTGTGGAATCTGAGAGGTGATTCCATGAAAGGCCAGAGCGGAGATGAGACAGATGACGGCCTTGGGAAAGCGCAGGCTCGCGATAACCAAGTCTGGGTTGCTGATCGGCGGCAAATCGGCCAGTCGATAGGTTCCCCTGCTAAGGGGAACAATTACCCCCTTGTCCCTAAGCGTGTAGAGCATATACCGGCTCATACCCAGATCCAAGGCCTCACTCATGCGAAGTTGGCCCCCATGATCACGAAATATTTTTTCCGGTGACGGCTTCATCTTCAGCTCCAGACATATTATATCTATTTATGATTAAATAGTGGCAATAAGTCTGTTTTTGATTTCCCTTCATGGGACCCTATCCAGCAAAGCGGGCTCTGGACTCCGCGAGAGCTTCTTACCGTTAATACCCCAATTAGCGACAGAGTAAGTATCCGGTACCAATACATTCAAAGCGGGAACCCTCAAGCCAACGGTCAACGGGAGCGTGCTATACTCGGCTTTCCAAATCCGGTCTAGCGTAATGGAACCCGGCGCATCCAGCAGCGGATACTCTCGGGCGTCATGGATGGTTCAGTCAAGGCGATGGCCGGAGGATGCGTTCGCCTGAATCGGACGCCATTTTTCAGTGAGGGTTGGGAATTATGGGTCTGCTTTCCGGTTCCGCCTCCTGTATGCGGTTCAACATCACGTCGATGCCGGAAACCCCGCAATTCGACCTGCTCCCCTTCCGGCCGCTGACGCCCGGCGGCTCCGTGCGCGAGCGCGAGGGGTTCATTCCCTTCGAGCCCGGTGAACCCTACGACTGGGGGCCGCGCGGCTGGGCCTTCCGTGTACGCATCGACAAGGTCTATCTCGACAATACGGTCATCAACGAACGGCTCAAGGAGCTGATCAAGGCGGAAACAGAGACCCTGGGGCCTCCCTCGCCGCAAACCATCCGCAAGCTGCGCACCGTCGCCGAGGACGAGCTGATGGCCCACCCCATGCCGCGCTCGCGGGTGATCGAGTGCGTGTTGGGCGAAACCGAACTCTACGTGGGCAGCACCGCCAAAACCCATGTGGGCACGGTGCTGGAACTGTTGAAACGGGTCGGCGTGGAGGTCTCCTTCAAAACTCCCTGGCTCGACGCGGGCCAGGAGGAGGAGCTCAGCGATATCGTGGATTTGAAGGAGCCGGGTCAGTCGATTTGGGGCTGCCGCTTTCTGAAAGCCCTGCTCAAGGATCCCGATACTCTGGTGGAGCCCGAAAACGGCAATGTGCGCCTGGTTACCGAGGACCGCGCCAAGGTTTCGCTCTCCGGCCCGGTGCTCAACGAGTTGGACCGCTACCTGGAGCGCGGGGCCGAACTCCTTTCCGCGCGCCTGCTGGTGGATACCTTCAACTTTCGCTTCGATGCGCTCGCCTACCGCATTAACGGCTTGAAGCTCGACAATCTGAAGACCAAACCCTGGCAGGAACGGCTCGATATACGCCTGGAAAAGCTGCGCGAGCTTTGGGATTGGCTGGACACCAAATACCAGGTTCTCATGAAGCCCTGACGCCCTTGGACAACAGGACTACCCGGTAGGGTCAGGCCGTTTCCTCGTCCAGGATATAGAACTTGAAGGCCAGCATGCCGAAATTCACCATGTCCTGATCGTTGATGGGAATCTGCTCGCTGTTGGAGCTGGCCTTGACTCCGTTGACGAAGGTGCCGTTGAGGACGCCGATCTCTTCCTGTACGAAAAAGCGGTTTTCGCGACGAAAAATGATCGCGTGGCGGCGCGACACCGAGCGGGTATCGTCCTCGTTGGTAAGATCAACCTCGGGCTTGATGCTGGTCACCGGGTCGTAGCGGCCCACCAGGTTGCGATCGGAATCCAGGATAAACGCGCGGTTCGAACTCAGCGAAATCAGCTTGCCGACCACCTTCTTTTCCTTGACGGTTTTGGCGTTGGGCTGGGTCTTATGGCCCTGACTTTCCACCGAGGCCAGGCGGCTGAAAAGCTTGTCGGTTTTCTCGTCGGACAATCGCAGCTTGGTGGAGAGCTTCTGCAACATGCGAATGGCAATTTCCATGTTGGACTTGAGCATTTTGACGAACATGTTGCGGTGGATGACCACCACTGAACATTCCGACAAAGCTTGCGCGGTCTCACTGCGGGGGCTGTGCTCCAGGATACTGAGCTCGCCAAAAAAATCGCCCTTGCCCAGCTCACCCATCCCCTCCGACTGGCCGTGCGCGGTCTTAAACAAGCTGACATCGCCTTCCTTGATGACGAACATGCAATTGCCCGCGTCACCTTGGCTGTAGATCACCTCATCCTTCTCAAAGGTTACCGTATATTGTGAGAAAAAACCCCCGGCCATAAGTGCTCCATCGACAAACGTCCATACCAAAAACAGGGCGATTCCATTGTTTTTTTCCGCTTGCCTCAACTTTACCCTGAGTACAAAAATTAGACAATACTTTATCACCCGGCGGCCTAATCGGGTCTTGGAAACTCGAATCTTCCACCGTTGGCGCGCACACCGCTCGCGAATAGCAGCAATTTCCCACCTTTGGTCTTCGTACCGTTCATATCCAAGATCAGTCCAGCAGCTCTAATTTTAAGTCAAAAGTTATTTATTATCAAATGCTTACAAAAAGAAACCAACTATTCAATGTTGGAATCTCATTTTACGAGGGAATCCAGTAAAAATCCGCCCCGACCTCGGTAAAACCATTTCCATTTTTCAAGTTTTTCCTCGGGCTCGTCCCCCTCCTCGGCCTTCCGTCCCGGAGCAAAGAGTAATGGCTCTAGTCGAGCAAAGCGCATGCCATAAGCCCCAATGATCCATCGCCGACCAACCGGGCCTTCAAGCCGCCGTTCGGTTTGTTCTAAACCGCTGTCCTGGTGGACCTTTTCTAATCCTTGAAGCCCCTCTCGGAGTTGGAAAAAACAGGTTGCATGCGCCGCGAAGGCCTATTCCTCGGTCTCGATTTGGGAAAGCTTGCTCATGGGACCATGAGATAGGAAAAAGGCCCGCGACCGCCATGAATATGACAATTATTGTCAAGAAAAGGATGTGGGATGACGTTTTTTGTAGCGATTCACGGGGTTGGGCTCCGATACTTTCTGATTGGCGAGGGTGGAAACGCTCGGGTTGGGCGCCGGCTCAGGAGCGCGGCATGGCAAAGGCGCGGACCGGAAAGGTGCCGAAACGGCGAACCTTCACGGGAACGGAGAAAAAGGTAAAGCTTTTGCCCTGCAAGGTTTCCAGGCGGCAAAGATGCTCGACGACGAGAATGCCCGCGCCCAACAGAATGCTGTGAACCGGACGCCGAAGATCCTCGATGTCATCGATGTTGAGGGAGTCGATTCCTACCAGGGCCGGATCCGCCTCTTTCAGGAAAAGCGCGGCGTCTTCGGTTAAATAGGGATGCACCTCAAAATAGGCGTCGGTCTTCCAATGGCGATCCCACCCCGTATGCACCAAAACCGCCTTCCCCTTGAGCTCCCTCCCACGGAAAAAAGATGCGTCCAGGGCGCGCCGCCCGGGCGGCGCCTGAATCAGCACGCCATCCAAATCGGCGAGGGACTCCAACGACAGCTCGGACATATCCTTGCCGTCCGCGTACCGGTGAAAGGGTGAATCCAAATAGGTTCCGGTATTGGCCACCATTTCGATCTTACCGATGTGGAAGCTGGTGTCCGGCGCGTAATGGGATTCGGACGCCTCCCGGCTCAGGTAATCACAAATCAAGGGCGCGGGCAGGCCCTTGTAGGTCACCATTCCATCTTCCACGGTATGACTGAGGTCCAGCAGTTTTTCGTTGTCCAGGGGTGATGGGGTCATGAGAAAGCTCCTTCGGGTTTTATTTATGCAATCCTATATCTTCCTAAGGCCATGTTCAGGGTGAACCCACGCGGATTTCCACGACTTCACTGGCGATCAGCGCACGGGGAAAGCGAGCTTGGAAACGATGGACGCCGGGCCGCAACGGCCAGCGCACCGTGTAGGGATAGGCGGCGGTCTGAAAAGGTTTGCCATCCACGTACCAGACGACCTCTGGCAGAGTCGGCGCCACCCGGGCTCGCAAGGCCAAGGTCTGGTGGGCGGGCGGCGTATCCGGATCCAGAAGCAGCCGGCTCCCGTTCACGGGAGCTTGAATGGCGATTTCCGTTTGAAACGCATCCGGGTTACCAAGGGGCGGGGGGCCAAAACCTTTGCGCGCGCTCCAGACCGCGTATTCGGGAGGCAAAACCAGAAAATCTCTAATTTCCACACGGTCCGGGGGCGTATGCGGACCCGCGCGTTTGCCATTCAACGCATCCACTGCAAACCGATGATGAATTCTGCTCGGGCGTTCCGGCCGCTGAGTTGGTGGGAAATACTCCAAGGCAGCCTCGGCGCAAAGATCGGTGGCCAGTCCCCCGGATAACGGACAGAGCCGAAAGGCGTGAAAGCCGCGGGGCGGCGGAAAGGGTTGCGGATCGATGCCGCGAACCTCTTCGGGATGGAGGTCACTTAAGATATCCCTGACCAGACGCGCCGCCGCCGCGCCACCGACCCCTTTCATCGGCAGGTGGTCTTGATGTCCAATCCAAGCGCCCACGAGGTATCGGTCGCTGAACGCGACGCACCAACCATCGCGGAAAGCCTGGGAGGTCCCGGTTTTGACGGCCACGGGAAAGGGATAATCCAACGGACCGCCCCGCGGGAAGGAAGGCAGACGCGCCTGGCCATCGGCGAGGAAACGCGTGATCTGGCGCGCCACCGATTCCGGCAGAA
>JBGTRP010000329.1:0-7692 GCA_041940685.1 Acanthopleuribacteraceae bacterium | reverse complement strand
CCTCCACCTGGTAGGCATCCGAATCGCGTGGACGCAGCCGGAAAATGTCCCTGCCGTTCCGCTGAAAACGGTCGATCAGAAAGAGACGGTCGAGATCCGAGCCATAGAGCAGCAATTGGACCAGCGGTTCATCGCGCACTTCCGCCTGATCGCTGATATTCTCAGTATCGGCCAGGAAATCCTTTTCATAGCAAACAGCGCCGTCCCAAATAATAAGTCGCCGCTCGCCCCTGGTGTATGTCATGCGCATGCGGCCTGGACGCCATACCTGGAGTACGCCCTCTGATTGGGTCTCATCAAAAAAATCACTGTAGGTTTCCTGTTTGAAGCGCAACTCGAAGCGGTCGATGTTCCGAAAGGCGTCGACTACCTTCGCCTTGATCTCCGGATCGAGTTGGAGCCAAGCGAGCGAATACGCCAGCATCCCGATCAGCATTCAGACTCCAAAATGACGGCTGCTTCGCCGGAGCCGCGATCCATCATGGCTCCTCGACCTCGATGTCCACGAGAACCCGGACCTGGTAGCGGCCCGGCGCTACCGCTTGAGGCGTGACCTTGAGCAATTGAGTGTGAACCACATTATCCGCCTTATCGAGCAAAACACAATTGAGTTGCGCCCTGTCGATGGGTCCGGGAGCCGTCATCTGGACCCGCTCCAGGCGCGCCTTCTTTTTACCCGTATCGGCAACCAGGCTGCTGAGCAACGAATCCACGGACGCTTCGGAGCCGGAACTCTTCGCGGGCTTGCCGGTGACCTGACTGGCGATGGATTCCAATTCCTTGAGCGTGGAGCTCAATGCCCTTTTCTTGGCCGGGCCCGGTTTTTCACGTGGCGGGCTTCGATCCTCGTCCCTGGCGACCGGATGGGCCGTCTCCGCTTCCGCCGCTTCGGTTGGCCTGGGCTCGGCGGGCTCCTGGTCGGCGGTCGCTACCGGGGCCTCCTCGGCTGGCTCCGAGGCTTCGGTTTCGGCGGTTTCAAGGGTTTGGGGAGCGGAGATCTCTTCCAGGGAATCCTCCGGAACTTCGAATTGATCGGGAACCGGCTCGGAAACCGTATCCGGACCCTCCTCCTCATCCAGGTCGAGGTCGCCCAGGGAATCATCGAGGCCCTCGAACTCATCGAGATCCAGTGAGTCTTCATCGTCGAAGTCTTCCTCGGAAAAGTCCAGCCCCAGGCTGGCAAGGCTGGGCTCGCCCTCGGCTTCGACCTTTTCCTCTGGTTCCTCCCCGCTCTCGGCCGGGGAACTGTCTTCAACTTTTTCGGAAGGTCCCACATCGGGAAGCGACGCATCCTCGGCGACATTGTCCTGCATGCCGCTGTTGTCCAGCGTATCCTCCATGTCGTTGGAGTAGGCTTCAAAGGAAACCTCATGGGGCATGGTCTCGGCCTTGGAGGCTTCCATTTCAGCGGTTTTAATGACCGTATTCTCGGCCTCTACCTGTAACTTGCCCTGGCCGGATTCGTCCTTTATCTCGTTTTTGAGCTTTTGATGGTCGCCGCGAACCGTAAGCGACACCGGCTTTTGATTGTTTTGCAGCTCTTTTCCCAGCGCCTTGGCCCTCAACTTCAACAATGTCTGTTTAGAAATTTCCTTGAGCGTCTCAAAAACGCCCAGACCCTGGAGCGCGGAAGCCTCGATAAAGGGGCGGTTGAGGAAATTGAGGCTTTGGTTGAGTTCCTCGGAGGGCGTAATATTGGGCAAATCGCGTTTGTTGTATTGAAACACCAATGGGATTTCCTGGATGTCCAGGCCCAGTTCCTGCAAGTTCTCCTGGAGATTCTCCAGGCTGCTCTGGTTGGCTTCCATCATGGGAACCTGGGAGTCGGCGACAAAAACGATGCCGTCCACACCGCGCAGCACGAGCTTGCGGGTCGAGTTGTAGAAAACCTGACCCGGTACGGTGTAAAGTTGAAACTTGGTTTTAAAGCCGCCGATCACGCCCACGTCCATGGGAAGCAGGTCGAAGAAGAGGGTACGGTCGGTTTCGGTTTCCAGGCTGACCATTTCGCCGCGTGATTTCGAGGAGGTCTTTCGGTAAATTTCCTTGAGGTTTGTGGTTTTCCCGCACAGGCCTGGGCCGTAATACACCACTTTGGCAACCATTTGCATGGTGGAGTAATTGAGAAATACCATTCAGCTCGCTCCTTGGAAAAGCCTCCGCGGCCCTGAAAAGCCAAGCATAACATAGGCTGGAACAAAGAACCAAAGGGACTTTTCACCATTTTACAAGGCGCAAAATTGGCTCGGAAGTTCCTCGCGGCCAAGGAAAAAATCGGAGGGGCCGAGGGTTCCGGCTATTGGTATTTTCGCAGATCCTCGATTACCCTGACCGGGACGGGTCTGGAAACGTATTGCCCGTCGTTGAGGTGCAGCCGCACCTTGTAATTGCCATGGGTTCGAAAATCAAAATCGAAATAGAAAAAGTCTTCGCGATTCTCATCCTCATTTTGGTAATTGAAGGACTCTTGAATGATTTCACGGTAAAACCCGCGTGAGCCGGTAATGACCCATTTCACCTCTTTAATTTCTTCGCGAACCGTGCGGTCGTCTGTTTCCAGGTACGCGGAAAAGGAAACGTATAACGGCTCATAGCCTTGGAAACGGTCCGCGGTTAGACTGATCCGGATAGGGCCTTCCTCGAAAAGCTCTATATCGGATTTTTTTTTGATTGCAGGCGGTGATTGCCAGTAGACAGGAGGCGAAAATGAAAGCGCGACACATGGCTCTGCTCCTCGTGGGCGTCCGAGGCCGGAAGACCCTGAAGTGGGATGGCGATGCATGGTCGAAATTTGGGCCGGCGCGGCATCACGATTGTCCCTTACCTTTATAACATGTTCGAAGGCTCGTTTGTTTCCACCGGGCTCGACTTCGAAGAATCGCTCTCGTGATCTGTCCCTTTTCGGCGCCGCGCAAATGTCATTCATGGTCCTGGCGAGGGGCGAAAGATGCGGCTTTCGAGAACCGAGTCGAGTATAATACGAGAACTTGGTTGCGGCCGGTTCCACGAAGCTTGAGGCGGGGACAAACCAAAACAATGAGGGAAGGATTGGGGTTCCCGGATGGTTTCTAGTCCTGGCGACCCTATTTTATCGGCGGTCGGCCGCCGTGAAGTTATGGTGAAATTCAGTTCCGAATCATCCGCCCTCGCGATTCATGAGAAGGGCATGGGGCTTGATGGATCCCTAAAGGGAGGGGCGGGGACAGGTCGAGGCGTCGCATACTTTTGCATTGGATGCGTGAAAGGGTAGGAAGGAATGCTTTGTCAAGGAGAAAGGATTTTATGAGTCATCACAAGGTCATCGTTATCGGGTCGGGACCGGCGGGGCTGACCGCGGCGCTTTATGCGGCCCGCGCCGATCTGGAGCCCCTGGTGTTCGAGGGGACCCAGCCGGGAGGCCAATTGACCATTACCACCGACGTGGAGAATTACCCCGGCTTTCCCAAGGGAATCATGGGCCCCGAGCTTATGGATTTGTTCCGCGAACAGGCCAAGCGCTTTGGCGCGCGGACAGAATACCAGCATGTGGACAGGGTGGCCTTGAAACAGGAGGGGTCCCACGAGGTATGGGTCGGGGAGGCTCATTTCACCTGCGATACGTTGATTATCAGCACCGGGGCCAGCGCCAAGCTGCTGGGCCTGGAAAACGAATCCAAGCTGATGGGGTATGGCGTTTCGGCCTGCGCTACCTGCGATGGTTTTTTCTTTCGGGACAAGGAGGTCGCGGTAGTAGGCGGTGGCGATACCGCCATGGAGGAGGCTACCTTTCTCACCAAGTTCGCCAGCAAGGTGCATGTCATTCACCGGCGGGATGAGTTGCGCGCTTCGCAGATCATGCAGCACCGCGCACGTGAAAATGCCAAAATCGACTTTATTTGGAATACCGTGGTGGTCGATGTGATGGGTACCCGTGATGACGGCATTCAGGGCCTGATGCTTGAAGACACCCAATCGGGAGAGCGACGCGAGCGGGGCATTGAGGGATTGTTCTTGGCCATCGGCCACAAACCCAATAGCGACCTGTTCAAGGGCGCGCTCGAAATGGATCCCGTTGGCTACATTCTCACCAAGCCCGATTCCACGGCTACTTCGATACCGGGCGTATTCGCCTGCGGCGATGTCCAGGACGCGGTCTACCGCCAGGCCGTAACGGCCGCGGGCACCGGCTGCATGGCGGCCATCGAGGCCGAACGGTTTTTGGCTACCAGGGAATAGGCGGACACATTCGAGAGGCAACCATGCGCTGGTTGAAATTCGACGGAATCGCGCGGAAGCAAGGCTGGCTGGAGCCGGCCTTCGTGGCCGTGGATGAAACAGGATGCATCGCGCAAATCGAGGCCCATAAGGAATCGGCTTCCGCCGAGGCGATTCCCGGTTATGCGCTGCCCGGTTTCCAGAACGCTCACTCTCACGCCTTTCAGTACGCCATGGCCGGACTCGCCGAGCATTCGCGTTCGGCCGCCGACGATTTCTGGAGTTGGCGCGAGTCCATGTATGACCTGGCCCTGAGAATTTCTCCGGACCAGGTGGAGGCTATCGCGTCCATGCTCTTCGCGGAAATGCTGCGCCATGGCTACACCGATGTTGCCGAGTTTCACTATCTTCATCACGCGCCTGATGGCGGTCATTACGATCCCGTCGACCGCATGGCCGCCGCGGTGATGAACGCCGCCCAAAAAACGGGGATCGGCCTGACGCTGATCCCCATCTTCTACCAGCGGGCGGATTTCGGCCAGCCCGCGCGACCCGAGCAACGGCGTTTCCTTTCGCCCGACCCGGATGCCTACTGGCGGCTGTGGCAGGCAGCGGCCGCGCGCGCGGAGAGCTTGCACCGCTGTCGGATGGGTGTGGGCATTCACTCCTTGCGGGCGGTAGAAGAGGCGGCGGTGAAGACCGTATTCGCGGAGGCGCCAGGCCATCTTCCGCTCCATCTGCATATTGCCGAGCAGGTCAAGGAAGTGGATCGCGCGCTCGAATCTTGGGGCCGCCGCCCCGTGGCCTGGCTCCTGGACGAGGTGGATGTGGATGCGCGATGCCACCTGGTCCACGCCACCCATATCGACGCCTCCGAAAGGGAAGGGATCGTTCGTTGCGGCGCCAACGTGGTGATTTGTCCCTCTACCGAGGGCAACCTGGGCGATGGCTTCTTCCCGCTCGCGGAGTTTCATGCCGAGGGGGGAAGCTGGTCCATCGGCAGTGACAGCCATATTGGCCTGTGTCCCCTGGAAGAGTTGCGCTGGCTGGATTACGGCGGGCGTTTGCAAATGCAAAAACGGAATATTCTCTGCCGCGCTCCTGGCGAGGACAGCGGGCGAAGCGCCTTTGACCGCGCGCTCGTGGGCGGACGCCGCGCCATGGGCGACAGCCGCAGGGAATATTTTGAGATCGGCCAATCCCTGGACGCGGTGGTCTTCTCAAGCGATTTTCCCGCGCTTTTGGGCAAACCGCCCGAGCGGAGACTGTCGACTCTCATCTATGCCGGCGATGGGTCGGCGATCGCGGGCACCCTAATCGCCGGGGAGTGGATGGTCCGGCAGGGCCGTCACCGTCGCGAAGGTGAAATCAAACGGGCCTACGGCCAAGCGATGAACGCCTTGCGCGGCGCGTAGCGGGAGGAAATGCTTTGTTTGACGTAACGACCTTTCCGGTGGGTTCTTTTCAGTGCAATTGCAGCATCATCAGTTGTCCGCGAACGCGGGAGGCGGTGATCGTCGACCCCGGCGACGAGGCGCCGCGCATTGCCGAGCGGGTGAAGGCCCAGGGGTTCCGGGTGCGCTACCTGCTGCATACCCATGCGCATCTGGACCATATCGGCGGAACTTTTGGCGTGAAACAACGGACCGGCGGCGATGTGGTCCTGCATCGCGACGATCTTTTCTTGTACCAAGCCGCCGATTTACAGGCGCGCATGATGGGGTTGAATTGTGAAAACCCGCCACCCGTGGACCACTACCTCCAGGACGAGGAGACCTTTGGCTTCGGCGATTTCGTGATGCGGGCCATCTTTACGCCCGGCCACACGCCGGGCAGCACCAGCTTCCTCATCCAAGCCGGGGCGGAGCAGGTCCTGTTCGCCGGGGACACCATGTTCCGCAGAAGCATTGGCCGGACGGATTTGCCCGGCGGCGACGCCCACCTGATTGCCCGCTCCATCCGCACGAGGCTGTTTATCCTGGATGGAGATACGCGCGTCATTCCCGGTCATGGTCCGGGCACGACCATTGGCGAAGAAATCTACGAAAATCCCTTCGTGGGCATCCGTTAGCGCCCTCCAACTGGGAAGCATCGGTCCGATTATTGGCTGTTGGGTGGCGGATCTTGGTCTTCTTCCCCGCCTTCTTCCGGCCCTATTCCGCAGGGATAGCTCAGGGCAAACTCCAATTGTTTCTGGAGCCGGTAATCGCGCTTCTCATCGATCTGATGGATCAAAGCCTCTTCGATTCCGGCAAAGCTCTTGCCCTCACAGCGGCGCAGCAAAAGCAAATTGATCAGGCTAAAATAGAGCTTATCCCGATCTCCCAGCCTGTTGATGAGGATTTGCGCCTCGATCGTTTTTTCGAAACCGGCGTTCAATTGGCCGGTTAGGATCAGATAAAAGCCGATGTTGATGAGACCGTTTGCGGTTTTGCCGAGATTGCCGGCCTGTTGGTAACCGGAGTGGTATTGGTAGCTGAATTGAAGGGCCTTATGATACTCGGCGCGCATAAAGGCCAGTTCCGCCTGAAGCTGGTAGAGCTCCCAGGGCTCCATCCCGGCCTCTCTTTTGATCTCCAGGGCCTCGCCGATGAACGCTTCCGCTGCCCATAAATCTTCCGCCTCCAAGGCCAGTTCGGTAAGGCCGATATAGTTTTTAAACAGGTTGGCGGGACGGTCGAGCGCCTCGTAAATATTTTGCGCCCTTTGGAATTGCTCTCTTGCTTCTTGAAGGGAACCGGTTCGCGTTTTGATTTTCCCCAAGAGATAAAAACTGTTTCCCAATGTGATGTCCGGGGTGCTCGAATTCTGGATGAGGCGATAGGCGTCCTTCTCGGCTTGCTCAAAATTGCCCACCGCGTATTTCGACCAAGCTTTGCCGAAAACCACCACGGGATCTCGGCCTTTGAATTTCTCGGCGCCGCGAAAATAATCCAGAGCCTCCGAGGGCCCCCTCTCCTTGAAGACACGGACGCCTTCGGGGTAGAACGCCGCGACGAAACCAATGCTTAAGAAGGCCGCCGTAAAGAAAACAGCCAAGGAGATTCGCACCCTCCGGGGAAAGAAGCGATGGAGCCATTCCCATTTTCTAGTCGTCGGAGACGACTTCTCCTCGTGAAGGTAGGATTTCTTGGCCTCCTCGATGGCCTTCAACTCTTTATCATCAAAATAGTATTGGGGAATGGCGTCTTTCCAGCGCCAGCCGCACCATGCCCGCTGCGGTTGCTGGCCCACTTCGACCAACAGCGCATCCTCTTTTTGGGGCAAATGTTGGCCCGCCAGGCGGTTGATGGCCATGCGAATCTTAACCCTGACATCTTCCGTGGTCTCTCTCGCGGCGCGGAATTCCTCTTTTTCGAGAAATCCGAGTGCCTCCGCATGCGCCACCACGGTGGCAACCGAGTAAGGCTTGTTCAAATCCAGGGCCCTGATCAAATCGGCGTATTTCATGGGTCGGCCACGAAGGGTCATCGGTATCTCCCTCAATCCTGAGCCATG
>JBGTRP010000328.1:0-7693 GCA_041940685.1 Acanthopleuribacteraceae bacterium | reverse complement strand
GGCAAGGCCTCGGCTCTGGCCTTGGCCGCGCGCTTGGCGCCGCCGCTCTGGGCCTGGGCCGGCAGCACCGTCAGCAGGGCCAGGGTGGCCAGCAGGGGTCGGGTGCGCGCAAGGATCGTGAACTTCTGCATGATGGGCGTTACTACATCACGAGCCCATCGCTCACGAAGGCTGGAACAGCCCGCCCTCCCCGGCCCAAATCTGCGCGCTGCCGCCGGCAGCGGGGCGCCAGACGCTCAGCGCTCGCGCATGGCCTCCTGGGCCTTCATTAGCGGGCGGAAGATATAGCTCAGCACCGAACGCTCGCCGGTGCGGATCTCCACCGAGCCCGTCATGCCGGGAATCACCGTGTCCAGATCGTCACTGAAGCGAATATCGGTAATTTGGACGGCGCTGCTGTTGGTCAGGGTGAAACTGAGCGTGGTCTGGCCTCCCGGCGATGTATCTCCCGCGAAGGCCTTGCTGAACTCCAGGCCCTGAATGCGTAGAATATCGGTGGCTGCCTGACCCGTGACGCCAACCCCATTCACCGTGCCGGTGACATCGCTGGTCGTACTGGGGATCAGCGCGCCGCCCGGGGCCCCGGGTGGAACCTGGACCGTGATGGTGAGGATACACATCGAATTGGGTCCCAGGGTGCCGCCCGAGAAGGTCACCACGCCCGCGCCCGAGAGCATCGAACCCCCGCCGCAAATATTGCTTTGCAGAGGGCTGATCGAGGCGAGGCCCGTGAAGGCGGCGTTGAGATCGTCGGTGAAGGTAATGTTGTTCACGGAATTCGCGGGATCGATATTTTCCAAAGTGTATTGCAGCGTGACGGTGCCGCCGGGAACCGTGGGATCATCGGTGAACGACTTAAAAATGGATAGCGGTTGGAAAACCTCGAGAATGTCGATCGCGGGAGGTAGGACGACGACCGACCCGCCGACGTCGGCGGTCACGCTGGAGGTCGTGCTCGGGTAGTCGTTGGGGACCGCGCCGCCGGGGACCTGGAGCGTGATGCTGAAGGTACAGGAAGTCTGTGGCCCCAGCATGCCCCCCGTGAACAACAGCAGGGTATTCCCTCCCGCCAAGCTGACCAGGGAGCCCGCTCCACAGGACGGGGTTGCCGGGGCGGGCGGGATGAAGGTCATGCCGGAGATCACATCATTGGCGTTATCGGTGAAAAAAATGTTGCTGGCGGTTTGGGTGGTGCTGAAGTTTTCGATGGTGTATTCCAGCGTGACAATGCCGCCCGGCACCACGGGATCGTCGGTAAAGGATTTCGAAACCACCAGACTCACGATCGTCAGGTCATCAGTGGCGACCGGGCCGACCAGGTTGATCCCGCCCACATCGGCCGTCAATGCGCTCGTGGGACAGGGGTAGACGCCATCGGCGGCGGGCGGAACCAGCGCCTCGATGCTAAAGGTGCAACTTTCTCCCGGCATGAGGCTTCCGCCGCTGAAATCGAGCGTGGCCGCGCCGGTCACCGCGAAGGTCCCGCCGCAGGTGCCGTTGGGGGGCAGAAGCGTGATGGTCGTACCGGCGATGACCGCGTCCAGATCATCCGTGAAACTGATGTTGGTGGCGTCGGTGGGTGCGCCCTCATCGTGTTCGATGGTGTACTCGATGGTAATCATGCCGCCGCTGGGCAATAGCGGGTCGCCTATGATGGACTTGTTGAAGCTTGGGGGCGCCACGACGACAAGGTCGTCACTAGCGGGGTTGCCGATTACGGTAGAACCGCCGACCGTGGCGGAAATCGTGCTGGTGGTGTTGGGATAGATGCCGTTGGGCGCATCGGGCGCCACGTTCAGCACCACGCTGAAGTTGCAAGTGGCGCCCGGGCCCAGTTCCGCCCCGGAGACCGTAATTCGCGCCGGATTCAAACCGGGGCCCGCAAACAAGATGGTGGAGCCGGGGCCGCAGAAGCCGGGCATCGGCAGGCTGACAGTGGAAGGCAGAACCCCGGGGAGATCATCGAAAAAGCTGATGTTGGTGGCGGTTTGCGTGGCGCTGGTATTGGTGATGGTGAACTCTAGCGTCACCGTTCCACCGGCGACCACGGGATCGTCGGTAAAGCTCTTGGTCAAGAGGGGCGCCGCGGCGACGAACAATGTGTCCGTGGCCACGTTGCCCGTGACCCCCACGCCGCCTATGTCCCCCGTGATGGCGCTGGTCGCGTTGGGGTAGGCGCCTGGCGCGGCGCCGGCCGGCACCATGACATCCACGGTAAAGCTACAGGACTCGCCCGGGCCCAGGGTTCCACCCGTAAAACTCACCAGGCCCATGCCGGAGGTAACCGAGCCCGCGCCGCAGTCGTTGTTTTGCGGCAAACCGACCGCGACCAGACCCGAGAGCGTCGCATCCAGGTCATCGGTAAAGCTGATGTTGGTGGCCGTATCGTTGCGGTCGAAATTGGTAATGGTGAAACGCAGCGTTCCGTTCATTCCCGGCGCGATCGGATCGTCGGTGAATTCCTTGACCAGCAAAAGGTCGTCGGGCCGGATGACCTCCAGCACGGCGCTGGCCATGCCTGAACTTTCGGAGAAGCCACCGGGGGTGGAGGTGAAATTGCCGGAAGTATTGCCGAGCATGCCAACCCCGGTAGCCACCACATCCAGTGAAATGGTGCAGATCGAATTGGCGGCCACCGAGGATAAAACCGTAAAGCCGTTATAGGAAATGGTCGAAGTGCCTGGCGCCGCGGTGAGCGTGCCGCCGGTACAGGTGACCGCGCTATCGGCGGGACCGGCGATCTCCAAACCCGTGGGCAGGATATCGGTAAAGTTGAGCGAAAAAGCGGTCGAGGGGTTGAGGCTGTTGTCGATGGTGAAGGTAAGCCTGCTGCGCTGACCCAGCAACACCGTGCTGGGCGAAAAGCTCTTGGTAAAGCCCGGACGGCCGGAGTCCACGGTCAGGTCCGCCATGGCCGGGCCGCTGTTGCCCGCGCTTGAGGTCAGATCACCCGTGACATTCATATGGACGCCCACCGTGGAACTGGTGACGTTGACGGAAACGGTGCAAACGCTGTTCGGCGCGAGGGTGCCGTCGGTGAAAGTGATCATGGAGCCGCCATCTGGCGCGCTCAAAGTGCCGCTATCGCAGGTGAAGGAAGCTTCCGCGGGCGTGGCGATCACCACCCCGGCGGGAAGCGTGTTGCTGAAATCGATATTGGAAATGCCCGGCCCACCCGTGTTGTCGATGGTGTAGGTCAGGGTGCTGCTGCTGCCAGGGCCGATGGTGCTGGGGGAGAAACTTGCGTTGAACGTGGGTTGGGCATATGCGCCGATTGCCGCTGTCAGGAAGACCAACGTCGGCAATACCCGCCCGGCCATTATTTGAACGAGGACACTTCTATCGTTTCTCACCCTAAAACCTCCATAGAACCCCGCGAAACCCGCGGCTGGTCGTGAGCATATTTTGACGCGAATGGGTTTCCCGGTTTTTCAATTCGAGAAACCCTGTTGTAATCTTTCCCCATCCAGAGAAAGCCCAATTGGAACGGGCCGAGCCTTTTATTCTAAACCCTAAGCCAGGCATGGTGAAGCTCGATTTTGAAAAAACACCCGGTTTTTGCGTGGGCCATGAGTTGGATTTCCGTCATGCCATACTTAATCTGAGAAAAGTTATTAAAAACAGAAAAAATAAGGGAGACTCTACCGTTTTTCTATCAGGATTATCAGTAAAAATGCTGAACTCTATTCTCATTCGAAAGCTCGGCAGATTCGTGATTGGGGTTGCGCCCATTCGAGACAGGGGGAATGCCGGCAATCGTTTTAATTGATTTTTTCTATCCCTAACGCGATTGGGATTTGAGCCCGGCCATCCTATCCGATTACAATTTACAATGAGAATCATAGGGGAGGATGATGTGCGCGCCTGGTTTCTTTGGACGATGTTTTTCTCCATTGCCCCCGGATTCGCCGCGGAAGAGGACCCCCTGGCGCCGATTCGCTTCCTGGTCGGCGCCTGGGAGGGCCGGGGCGAGGGCATGGGCGGCGCCAGCGAGGTCTCGCAGAGTTTCGAGCTCGTGTTCGGCGGCAAGTTTCTGCGATGGCAAACCCGGGCCGAGTTCGCGGCCAAGGAGGAGGGCGGCGAGCCCGAGGTTCACCGGGATGTGGGCTTTTTCAGCTACGATCCCGAGCGAAAACAAATCCTGCTGCGCCAATTCCTCTCCGAGGGTTTTGTGAACACCTACCTCCTGAAAGAGGTTGGCGAGGACGGATCGCTGGTATTGGAAACCGAGCAGAGCGAAGGCTCGGGCGGCATGCGCGCCCGGCTTTCGATCAAGGTATTAGAGAAGGGGAAATACCGGGGCCAACTGGAATTGGCGCAACCCGGCAAGGATTTTTTTGCCTGCCGCACTCAGGAAATGTACAAACTCGACCCCCAGAGCTGGTTGAAAGGCATCGATGTCAGCCATTTCAGCGGGGATGTGGATTGGGCGCGAATCAAACAGGAAGGACATCACTTCGCCTTCGTCAAAGCAACCGAGGGCAATGACTGGGTGGATCCCACCTTCGCCGAACACATGGCCAAGCTCAAAGAGTTGGGCATCGCCCGCGGGGCCTACCACTTTTTCGTGGCTCATGACGAGCCCGAACCCCAGGCCAAGAACTTCATCGAGAATGTGCAACTCGAACACGGCGACCTGCCGCCCGTGGTGGATGTGGAAACCATGAGCAACCGCCCGGTGGACGACCTCGCCGCCCGATTAAAGACCTGGCTGACCCTTATAGAACAACACTATGGCGTCAAACCCATCATCTACACCAGCCACAACTTTTGGAACGCGCAAGTGAAGCAACCGTTCGAGGATTACCATCTGTGGGTGGCCGAGTACGGGACCGATCTTCCCCGCATTCCCAATGGCTGGTTGATGTGGTCGTTTTGGCAGTACCAGGGCGACGCCAAACCGCCCGGCATTGCCAAAAGCGCCGATCTCAACTACTTCAACGGCGGCCACGACGCGCTCAAGAAACTGTTGATCACCGAACCCGCGCCCGAAGAGCCTTGAGGCGGCGGCCAGTCAACCCTTCCTGCCAAATTCTTGCCCCGCACCCCCGGTTGAGGTCGGGTCACCGCTTTTCTCAAACGCTTCTTTAACAATTGTCGTCCAAGTTCGTGGTAGTTTCTTCTCGAGGTTAGGGTCCAAGGCCCTCTGGCGGGATTTCTCGCCCCTTTTGTTCTCGAATACCCGAAATCATCCCGCCAGGAGCTTTCAAACCATGCGCATTGTCCTTTGTTGTTTTTGTTGGCTGAGTCTTAGTTTTCTTGCCGAGGGCGCGGACCCGCCCAGCATCGAAATTCCCCGCATTGCCCGGCCGCCGCTGTTGGACGATTTTCAGGGCATGAACCCCAGCCCGGAGGTGCGGGACTCCATGGTCAAGATCTCCGGCTTCATTCAGCGGGAGCCTGACGATGGTCTGCCCGCGACCCACGACACCCATGTCTACATGGCCTATGACCAAAAGCATCTGTATGTCGTTTTCCTTGCCTTCGATGCGGAGCCGGAAAAAATTCGTGCCCGCCGTTCGCCGCGCGAGCAGGTTTTCGAAGACGATTTCGTGGATCTTCAGATCGATACCTTTAACGACCGCCGCCGCGCTTATACCTTCCTCGCCACGCCGCTTGGGATTCAGTGGGATGCGTTGTGGACCGAGGGCCAGGACTTCGACTCGTCTTATGATGCGCTCTGGCGTTCGGAGGGCCGCCTTACGGATCAGGGGTACATGGTGCGCATGGTCATCCCGTTCTCCACCATGCGTTTTTCCGCCAAGGAGAAGCAGACCTGGAGCATGATCTTTAACCGCACCATTCCCCGTCTGGGCGAGGAATCTTTTTGGCCCCAATACACCAACCGCATCGAGGGCCGGCTCAACCAGGCGGCCGAGGTGACGGGCGTGGCGGACGTGAGCCCGGGCCGCAATATTCGTCTCAATCCCTATGTCTTCGCCCGCAACTTCCGTTTTTTGGATCGGGACGCCGCGCGCTATGAAAAAGACAGCTTTGATCCGGACGGTGGGCTCGACGCGAAGTTTGTCATTCGCGATTCCTTTGTGCTGGACCTGACCGCCAACCCAGATTTCAGCCAGGTGGAGTCGGATGAACCGCAGGTGACCGTGAACCAGAGGTTCGAGGTGCAATTCCCCGAAAGACGGCCCTTTTTCCTGGAAAATGCCGATTTCTTTCGTACGCCGATCAACCTGGCCTTTACGCGGCGAATCCGAGAGCCGCGCGCGGGCGTTCGCTTCACCGGCAAGCAGGGACCCTGGGGTTTGGGCCTCCTGCTCGCCGATGACGAGGCGCCGGGCCAGGGTCTGGCCGAGGGCGATCCCAATCGCGGCGATTCCGCGGGCATCGGCATCCTGCGGGTCAACCGCGACATCAGCAACCAGTCGACCCTCGGGTTCCTCGCGACGCAACGCGAGTTTGGCGATGATGAAAATGGCGTATTGGCCCTGGATGGACGCGTCAAGCTCAATGCCAATTGGGTTGCCCGTTTTCAGGCGGCCGCGGCGCGCACGGAGGAAGGGGGACAAACCCGCGAGGGCAACAGTTACGATATATCCGTCAATCGCGATGGTCGGCATTTGAGTATGCACAACCACTTTCTGCGAACCGATCCCGATTTCGTCACGCGGCTGGGATTTTTGAGGGGCGAGCAACGGCCCAATTCACGCAACCTGCACCATCAGTCTGGTTGGACCTTCCGTCCGCAAAACAGCGCGCTGGTTTCCTGGGGACCGTCCACGCGCATCGGCCGTATTTGGGATTTGGATGGCGAACCGCTGGACACCTTCTACAACCCCGAGATCGAGTTCGAATGGACCGGGGACACCGAGGCCTACATTCAATACAACTACAATCGCCAGCGGTTGACCCCACGCGATTTTCCGACCCTGCCCGGGGATCGGGAATTTACCGAGGCCGACTGGGAACTGGGTTTTGAAAGCGAGTACTTTTCGGCCTTCAATTTCGAGGTGGAGTTCGGCCACGGGCAGGCCGTGAATTTCGAGCCGCTCGCGGATCAATTGCCCGAGGAGGCGGATCTTCAAAGCGTGGAGTTGGAATTTACCCTGCGCCCGATTTCGCCCTTGCGGGTGGAAGGCACCTTTTTTTGGCTGAAATTGGAGGATCAACAGGGAAGGGGCGACATTTTTACCAATACCATTTGGCGGGTTCGCGCCAACTGGCAATTCAGCCGCGAGCTCTCCCTGCGCCTGATCAGTCAGTGGGAGGACACCGACCCCAACACCCAGTTGACCTCGCTTGAACGCGAGCGCAATTGGAACACGGACCTTTTGTTGCGCTATGTGCTCAACCCCTGGACCGCGCTCTATTTGGGTTACAACGACAACCAAAGCAACTTCCAGATCCTGGATGCGGCAGTACTCGAAGCCGAAGCGCGCCTGCAAGCCGCCCGGCTGGATGCCGAGGCGCAGATCAGCCTGGCCGAAGCTTCGGCGCGGGCCATCTCGCTGGTCACCGAAGCGGTCGGCAACGAAACCGTCCCGGCCATGTACCTGCTCGGTGAGCGCTACGTTGGCGCCATGGAAAACCTGGCGAGCAGCACTAACGCCAAGGTGGTGGTACTGCCGGCCGACCTGCAGGAAACCGTACGCGGCCTGATGGGCCGCCACAAGGCCTGAACCTGAACGGCTTCGCGGTGCCAGAGCATCGCGAGTGGTACGCCCGGCACACCGCG
>JBGTRP010000327.1:0-7701 GCA_041940685.1 Acanthopleuribacteraceae bacterium | reverse complement strand
CCAGGTTTCTGACCATGGAGGAGAAGGGGTAATCCGCGTGTTCGAGCGCATCCAGCATGGTGGCCTGAATGCTCCGTAAAAAATCCGTGAACAGCGGGTTGCCCGCCAAATTGCCTCGAATGGGCAACATATTGGTGAAGTAGCCCATGACCGCTTCGAATCGGGCCTGGGGCCGCCCCGCGTGGGGGATGCCCACGATAATGTCTTCCTGCTGTCCGTAGCGGTAGAGCAATACCTCAAAGGCGGAGAGCAGCACCATGAACAGGCTTCCCCGGATCGAACGCGCCAGGGCGCCTGCCCGCGCGATTAGCTCCTTGGGCAATTCGGTTGTGAGAACCTCGCCCAGGTTGGGTGTCATATGAGTCCTGGGAAAATCCGTGGCGACCTCAAGCAGGGGGAGCTCGCCACTCAATTGATGCTTCCAATACTGCCAATGGGCCTCGCCGATTTCGGAATCCAGCATCTCCCGTTGCCAGTAAACGAAATCGGAATAGGCCGCCCTGGGCTGTTCGAGCCGGGGGTTTTTTCCCGTGGAAAGCGCGGCAAGGATGCGACTCATCTCGTTGATCAACAGCCCGTAGGAGGAACCGTCGAACACAATATGGTGGACCACGATTAACAGGGCGGATTCGCCTGGCGAGAGAGTAAAAAGTCGTACGCGCAACAGGGGACCCTTTTCCAGGTCGAAGGGGCTTCGCGCCTCCGCTTGCAGGCGGGCCATCACCGTCTCCGGATCTCGGGATGACAGGTCTACGGTTTCGACGATGGGGGACGGCGAGGGGGCTACCTTCTGAACGGGAGCGGTTGCTTCCGATGTGGAAGATGCATCGGTCTCCGCGGGAAGAATCAGGGTGCGCAGCATGGGATGCCGTTCGACGATGAGTTGAAAGGCGGACTCAAGGGTTTCCCGGTCTGGCGCCGGTTTCAGCCGAATCGCGTGGGGTAGATTGTAGGCGTAGTTGCCGGGGTCCATTTGGTGAAGGAACCAGAGCGCCTGCTGTGCCGCGGAGAGCGGATAGCTGTCTGGTTCGGCGGCCGTGACCTCGGGGCTCTCCTCCCTTTTCTGGGCCGGCGCAATTTTGCCGTCCAGGAATAGGGTGAGCTCTTGAAGGTTGGCCAACTCAAAAAAGTCGCGCGGACGGATATGGATGCCGAAACGTTCTTCCAGGGTTTGGCTCAGCTTCATATTGGTAAAGGAATCCACGCCATAATCGGCAAGATCCATGTCCATGTCCATTTCGGAACGGTCCAATTTGAGAGCTTCCTCAAAAAAATTGAGAAGGAAATCGGTAACCGCTTCTCGGTTGGCCTGATCCTCCACCTCGGTCTCGGCCAAGGGAGGACGCCGCGCCCCTGTAGGGGCCGGCTCCCCTACCACGAGGCCCGCACCGGGTGAGGAGACGACGGGCGTGGGCGCCGATCTTCCGTCCGCGATGGGGAACCAGCAGCGTTTACGCTGGAAGGGGTAGCCTGGCAGGGATACGCGTTGGGGAGGCTCTGAGTCGTAAAGCCATTGCCAATCGACCGGGACGCCCGCGATCCAAAATCGGGCAAGCTTGTCCAGTCTTTGGTTTTGTGCCAAAGACTGCAGGAAGGTCTCGCCCTCCGGGTCATCGTCGAACATTTCGAGGAGCTCACTGTTTTTCTTGGTGTTGCCTCGGTACGTATTCTGGATCCTGGTCTCGCCAGCGAGGAAGGCCTCCAGCTTTTCGATCAAAGAGGGTAAAGAGGAGACGATAAAGGCCAGCCTCTCCCGATGGTCTTCACGGCCTACCTGAAGCGTATAGGCGAGACTTTCCAGGGAGAGTGGACGGGGTTCCAGACCTTTACCCGCCTGGTTCGCTTGTAGGAAACCCAAAATTCGAGCCGCGTAGGCCTTCAGACGGTCTTCGTTCTTGGCCGAGAGGATAACCAACCCGGGTTGCCGTACCGAGGGGTGCGGTTCCTGGTGGGGCGGTTCTTCCACCAGCACATGAGCATTGACGCCGCCGTAACCAAAGGAACTGATGCCGGCCCTTCTTGGGATGGGTCGCCCCCGCGAGTCTTGGATTTGGGGCCAGTCCGCTGTTTTTTCGATCAAATAAAAGGGGCTGCCCTCCAGATCCAGATAAGGGTTGGGCTCCTGGAGGTGAATGTTGGCCGGCAGCTTGGCGGCCTTGAAGGCGAGCAGGATTTTGAGTATGCCCGCGATACCCGCCGCGGTTTCCAAATGTCCGATATTGGCTTTCACCGTGCCGATCGCGCATTGGGGCGAGGCCGCTTTTTTTGGGGTCTTGGTTTGGAAGGCCTGCTTGAGGCCGTTGATTTCCAACGGGTCGCCCAACTCGGTGCCATTGGCGGAGGCTTCGATGTAACCGATGGATTCCGGGGCAATGCCTGCCTTGTCGAGCGCGGTTCGCAACAGGGCGGCCTGAGCGTTGGGGTTGGGCGCCGTCAACGAGTTGGTGCGGCCGCCGTGATTGACCGCCGTTCCGATCACGACTCCGTGGATATGGTCGCCATCCGCGAGAGCCTGATCCAGCGGCTTTAACAGCAGGGCGCCCGCGCCTTCGCCACGCACATAGCCGTCCGCGCCCCGGGAAAAGGGCCGGCACTTGCCGGACTTGGAGAGCATGCCCGCCTTGCCGAGCACGAAATGGCCGCCCGGGTTCAGGATCAGATTGACGCCACCCGCGATGGCCCGCTCGCATTCGCCCGCGTGAATGGACTCCACGGCCCGGTGAATGGCCAGCAAGGAGCTGGCGCAGGCCACGTTGATCGGTTCGCTGGGGCCTCTCAGATCCAACAGATAGGAGACACGGTTGGCGAGGATCGCGTGGCTGAAACCCGTGGAGGTATGCGCCTCCAGAGCCACGCCGTGGGCTTGGACCAAATCCTGGTAATCGGAACCCGCCACGCCCACGAACAGGCCGGTTTGGCTTCCCGCCAAGGAGGAGGCCTTGTAGCCCGCGTCTTCAATGGCCAGCCAGACGGTTTGGAGGAAGATCCGTTGCTGGGGGTCCATCAACTCGGCCTCGCGTGGCGAAATGCCGAAAAACAAGGGGTCGAACTTGTCGATATCGGGCATGAAGGCGCCCCATTTGGCGCTGTTGCCGGCTTCATCCGAATCCGGGTCCCGATAGGCGCGCCAGTCCCAACGATCAGAAGGAATCTCGCCCGTGAGGTCCCGGCCCTCGACCAGGTTCTTCCAAAAGCTCTCCAGATCCGGAGACCCCGGCATCACGCCGGCCATGCCGATCACGGCCACGGGGCCGCCTCTCGGTCCGCGCGGTCCGGCCTCCGGCTTCACGGTAGCGCGGGCGGCCCGCGCCGGGGACGCCGTCCTCCTCCGATCGGCCCTGACGGCCTCCGGATACCGCGCCTCGATTTGATCGGGGTAGGATTGAAGCAAAGCTTCCGCGATAGATGGGATGCTGGTGCGTTCGTAAAAGAGGGTAGGTTGAATCTCCACGCCGAGGGTTTGGTTGAGGCTCACGCTCAATTCGGTGAATCGCAACGAGTCGAAGCCGAACTCGCCCAAGGGGCGGCGTTTGCCAATCGCGCCGGGGTCCAGCTCTAAAATGGCGGCGCAGGCATGGACGATATCCCGTTCCAGGGCGCGCGCCAACTCCCGTCCCGCGGCTTTGCCCGCGGCGTCGGCTGTATGCCTTTCAGGAGTTTCCTCTCGTGGTTCGTCCAGCCGTTTTTGGCGTTCCTTTTCCGCGGGATCGCCATGAGTTTCGATCAATGCATCCATGCTCGCGGTCGCCAATGTCTTGCGGTCGACCTTGCGGTTGAGGGTCATGGGGAATTCCCGCAGGGTAAGGACCCTGGAGGGGATCATATAATCGGGCAACCAGTTTCCAAGCGCCAGGTAGGCGTCCTCCCGAAACACCCCATCTTGAAGAATGAAGGCTGCCAGGTGTTGCCCTCGTCCGCTCTCCCCGCGTGCCACCACCACGGCCTCGCGAATTCCCTCCAGCCGCTTGAGCGCGGATTCAATCTCCCCCAGCTCGATGCGATATCCTCGCAATTTGACCTGGCCGTCCAGGCGGTTGAGGTATTCGACGTTCCCGTCGGTCCGGTAGCGAACCAGATCGCCGGTGCGGTAGATGCGCGAGCCTTCCGGTCCGAAAGGGTTGGCGATGAAGCTCAGGTTCGTGAGCTCGGCGCGGTATAGGTACCCGAGCGCTAGGCCCTCGCCACCGATGTAAAGTTGGCCGGGGACTCCGATGGGAACCGGTTGCAGGTGGGAATCCAATACGTATAGTTGCGTATTGGCAATCGGACGGCCGATGCTGATCTTTTCCCCACGGCGGACCCGCCAGAGCGTGGACCATATGGTGGTTTCGGTCGGGCCGAACATATTCCAAACCGATTCGGCCCGTTCCAGCAACGCCTCCGCCAGCTCCGGCGGCAACGCCTCGCCGCCGCAAAGGATTTTTAACATGGGTTTCCCACGCCAACCCGCGGCAAGTAACATCTGCCAAGTGGCCGGAGTGCCCTGCACGAGGGTAGCGCCGCCCCGTTCCAGGACCTTCCGCAGTTTGAGGCCATCACGGGCGACCGCCGTGGGCGCGATTTCCACCAACCCGCCCGCGATCAGGGGCAGGTAAAGCTCAAGGCCCGCGATATCGAAGGAGACCGTGGTAAGCGCGTACAATCGGTCCGAGGGTTCGCATCCCGGGGTCCGCGCCATGGAAAGCAGAAAATTTGCCAGGCTCTGGTGGCCTACTTCCACACCCTTTGGTTTGCCGGTCGAGCCTGAGGTATAGATGACATAGGCGCGTCCCCGAGAGTGGTAGGGCGCCCCATGCTCATCTTTAGAAAAGGGCGTGACCCCGGTCTCCCGGTCCACAAACAAACGGGCCGGGGTTGAGGATGTCCTGGGTTGGTCGAGATCCGAGTGGGTACACAGCAAACCAATCGCGCTATCCTCGAACATGTACGCCAATCGATGTTCGGGGAAGCCTGGATCGAGAGGCACATAGGCGCCGCCCGCGTGGAGCACCGCCAGCAAGGCGCAGAGCAATTCGGGTTCGCGATCCAGCATAATTCCCACGAGGCCATTGGGCGACAGACCCATTTGTTTCAGGCGCGAGGAGAGAAAGCATACGCGCGCCATTAATTGGCCGTAGCTGAGGACACGGTCCTCGTATTGCAGGGCCGCGGCGTCGGGATGCCGCTCCGCCTGGTTCCGAATCAGGTCCGGAAGGCAGACGTTTCGGGGGCGCTCCGAGTGAGTGTTGTTCCATTGAAGGAGCAACAAATCCCGTTCCGACTCGGTGAGGAAAGGGATTCGGTTGATCGGAGAATTCGACGCGGCCGCCACGGATTTGAGAATTTCGAGGTAGTGTTCGGCCATGCGCTCAATGGTGTCGGCCTCAAAAAGATCGGGGTTGTATTTGAAGAAAAGCGTACTGGTCCGCTCGATTTCGATGATCTCCAAGGTTAGATCGAACTCGCCCTCCTGGTGGATGGCGGGTAGCCGATCCAGAAGGAAGCTCTCGGCGAAGGGCACAGATTTCTCACTGGTGCCCTGCCCACGCTCGAGCTCCTTGAGCCAGTTTTGAAAGTAAAAGGCGGTTTGAAACAGGTGGGCGGTGGATTGTTGTTTGACTTTGCCCAGTTCCTCCATGAGGGTGATCAGGGGGTAGTCGCCGTGGGTGAAGGCGTTGAAAACCGTTTCCCGAACCCGCGTCAAGGCCTCTTGAAAAGATAGCTTTCCCTCAATTCGGTTGCGCAGCACGACCATGTTCATAAAGTACCCGATGACGCCTTCAAACCGGGTTTCGGGCCGGCCGGTCATGGGCGTTCCGATCAGGATGTCGTGCTGGCCGCTGTAGCGCGACAGCAACAGATGAAAGGCGGTGAGCATGATGCAGAAAAGCGAGGTGTTCTCCTCGCGCGAAAGCGTTCGCAATTCGCCCAACAAGGCTGCGTCCAGATTGCGCTCCAGGCTTAAGCCACGATAGGATGGCGTTGCGGGCCTCGGGTGATCGGCGGGCAACTCCAGCCGGGGGATTTCACCCTCCAGTTGATGGAGCCAATAGGCGCGATGGGCGCGGCCCTCCTCGCCTTCGAGCATGCGCCGCTGCCAATCCACAAAGTCCGCGTAGGTTGTGGGCAGCGGCGCCAGGTCCAGCCGGGTTCCGTGGCATGACGCGAAATAGTAACTCTGGAGATCCTTGAGAAAAATGGATAGGGAAATGCCGTCGAAAATGGCGTGGTGGAAGCTGAGCAGCAAAATCGGGTTTCCCCTGGCCCCGATGAAAAGGGTGGCTCGCATCAGGGGCCAATTTTCCAAATGGAAAGGATGGTGCGAGGCGCTTTTGAGCAATTGCACGAGCTCGGCTTGGCTCAACCTGGAGACATCCACCTGCTCCAAGCGGATTTTGCGGCGGCCGGAAACGCTCTGCCGGGGCTTGCCGTTTTTAAGCTCGAATTGTGCGGTCAGCGCGGAATGGCGTTTTTGGATCTGTTGCAGGGCCGATTGAAGCGCCTCCCAACTGGCATCGGGTTTGACGTGAAAAGCAATGGGCACATTGTAGGCATAGCTGTTGGGCGCGAGCTGGTAAATGAGCCAAAAGGTGCGCTGTCCCTCGGAAAGGGGATAGGTTTGGGGCGCCTCGTGGTCCGGGCGTTTCCCCGCGGCGCCCGCCGTTTCCCGGTTGATGCGCTCCAGCAGGGAAAAGGCCTCGTTCATGGAGATCTGCCGTTCGGCGACCTTTTGAAAAATTTCTTCTTCGGTTATTTTCACGTTTCCGCCTTGGCTTCTCATGCCGGGAAGGGTCCAGGCCGGAGCCGTTGGTCATGAGAGTGAGATGAAAGATACCCGAAGGGGAGGCACGGGTTTTGGATTAGGAGAACGAGGGTTCGAAAAGCGTTGCCGCGATGGTTGCTTCCGTGGGACCGTAGGTATTGCTCCAGAGCACTCGGTTGCCGATATGACGTTCCCAAACCTTGAGGCGATCCGCGGAGGCGGCCTCTCCTCCCACGATGACCAGGCGCAGGGAAGAGGGCATATCCAGTTCGGAGTGTTCCTGTTCCGATACCCATTCATGCCAATAGGCCGTGGGCAGATCCAGGATGGAAATCCGCTCCTTATCCAAAAATCGCAGGAAACCGAGAATCGAGCTTGTCACCTCGCTGGGCCGAAGGATGACCGCCGCGCCAGCGATCCAGGAGGGATAGAGCTCCTCGGCCGCGGTATCGAAACTGATCGAGGCGAATTGAAGCACCCGGTCCTCGGGCATCACGCGGTAATGTTTCACAAAGCCGGAACTGTAATTGACCAGGGCCCAGTGGGGGATGAGTACGCCCTTGGGTTTGCCGGTGGAGCCGGATGTGTAGATGACATAAGCCAGGTTTTCGGGGGTTGCGAGAGGCGCGGGCCGATGGGCGGGCTGACCCTCCAGCACCGCGGGCGTGTTGTCCAAACAGATTTGACGGGTCTGATGATCGGGTAGCTTGTCTAGCAATTCCTCTTGCGTCAGGAGCACGGCGGCGCCCGTGTCCTCGAGAATGAAGGCGATTCGTTCCTTGGGATAGGCGGGGTCCATGGGAACATATCCGCCGCCGGCCTTTAGCACGCCTAACAGGGCCACGGCCAACTCCAACGAGCGGTTCATGTAGATGGCGACCAGCGATTCCGCGCTCACGCCCTCGGAGCGCAGCAGATGGGCCAATTGATTGGCGCGCGCATCCAGCTCGGCGTAGGTC